>JAGGRU010000317.1 GCA_021159425.1 Sulfurovum sp. | reverse complement strand
CAACATCCGCAACAACACCTGCTGCACCATAATAAACAACCATAAAAATTACAACGAGCAGGAAACCAAGTGCCAATGCCATTGAACTTGCCTTAATGCTGTCCGCTCCCAAACTTGGTCCAACTGAACGTTTTTCCATCACATATACAGGTGCAAGCAATGCACCTGAGCGAAGGGCAATAGCAAGATCGGCTGCTTCTTCCAACTTGAAGCTACCTGATATTTGTACATGCCCTCCACCAATACGCTCACGAATATTCGGTGCAGAATATACTTTGTTATCCAATACAACAGCCATACGTTTACCCACAGATTTGGCTGTAAAGTCACCAAATATCTTGGCGCCTTGTCCATTCAGTGAAAAGTTTATGACCGGCTGATTATTTTTATCAAAACCAACTTTTGCATCAGTTAACATGGAACCATCTAAAACAGGAATTTGACGGAGCAGATACTTTTCAGATGTCGCAACATCAGGCAATATAACATCACCGTAACTTTTTGCTTCATTCTCATTCATTGTCATTACTCTTGCCGCTCTGTCTTCATCTACAGCCATAAGCTGCAAGTGCGCTGCACGTGCAATAAGTTCCCGAATACGCTGTTCATCTTCCTGTGTTTTGATACCCGGTACTTCAACAAGTATCTTGTCTTCACCCTGTTTTGCTACAGTGGGTTCAGCAAGTCCAAACTCATTCAGTCTGTTTCTGATCGTGTCTACAGCCTGACCAATGGCATTTTCTTTCGTACGTTCGATCTCTTCAGCTGTCATTTCAAGTGTGAATTTCAATCCGTTCTCAGATAAAACAGTACCTTCCAACTCTTTTTTAAGAAGTGCTTTTGATTTTGTTATGTCATCTTGGTCAAGCAGTTCAAAGGTGATCTGTTTACCATCAATGACACGCAGTTCATCAAAAATGATCTCTTCGTCATCAAAAATATATTTTATTGTAGCAGCCATAGACTTGGTACGAGATTCAATTGCTATTTCACTTTTAATTCCAAGTAACATATGCAATCCACCCTGGAGGTCAAGCCCCAAGGTGATCTTTTTACCACTTTCACTTTGTGTAATGGAAGGTATAGAAAAAACGACTCCAAAAATGAGTGCAAACGCAAAAAGTATTATTCTATAATTAAGCGTTTTCATTACCTATTTCAACCTTTTTTGAAACAAATGATCTATCTAGCTTTACAATAGTGTCATCATTTAGTTTGATTTTGATAAAATCTTCTTCAGGTTTAACAATTGTAACGATAAGTCCGCCACTTGTGACAATTTTATCACCCTTTTCAAGTCCTGCAAGCATTGCTGCATGTGCTTTTTGTTGTTTTTGCTGCGGTCTGATAATTAAAAAATAAAAAATCGCGAAGAGTATGATTAGTGGTAAAAATGAAGCTAGTCCATTACTGTCCATAAGGAATCCTTTGAGTAAAATTAGACGATATTTTAGCACTTTTGAACTAACAAGAGGCTTTTTCATAGCACTTTTAAGTTCTCTTTTCATATATATGGAATATTGGGATCTCTCAACCCCCGTTTTAAGCACATTTTTTGGACTCACTGCACTCTATCTGCTACTACAGGAAGATAAAAAAACATGGTTCTTCTCCGGGTTTTTCATAGGGTTCTTTTGGTTTTGGTGGATCGTTGTAAGTTTTGGACACTACAACATGCTCTGGGCGATCCCCATCGGATTACTGGTCATCTCTTTTTCATACGGAATACTTTTTTGGTTCATGGCTTACGTAGGGTCGGTTTACCGACCAAAAGATCCCATGGTCGGTAAACCGACCCTACAGGCATTACTCATAAAAGCCACAGGACTTTTACTGTTAAGCTATCTCCACCCCTTCGGCTTCGACTGGTTCAAACCTGAACTCATGTTCGTCAACTCTTATATAGGTATTGAAAAATGGCAGTTTGCAATAATTCTAACAGCTATGGTTTTATCTATTTGGAAAAGGCAGTTTCTCTACCTTTTTCTTGTACTGTTTGCATACCAACCGGTAACAACCTCAACACAACCCCTATCCAATACCATTCAACTAACAACCCTGAATACGCCCGTAGAAGATAAATGGAACAAAGATCTGCATACAAAACAGTTTGATGAGATCTTCAATAGTGTAGATAAAGCTATAGAGGACAACAAAACACTTATTATATTGCCAGAATCTGTTTTCCCCATATTTTTAAATTATGACAAAACACTTATTGCAAAATTCAAAGAACGTGCAAAACATATTTCTATTGTAGTTGGAGGACTCTACTGGGATGGCAAAACACCACACAACTCAACATACATTTTCACCAATGGGAAAATTACCATTGCAAACAAAGTACTGCTCGTACCTTTTGGAGAAAGCAATCCTCTACCGGACTTTCTTTCTGACTGGGTGAACAAAGTGTTTTATGATGGTGCAGTAGATTACAAAGCAAGTGAAAATGTAATTGATTACACTATAGACGGCATCACCTACAGAAATGCCATCTGCTTTGAAGCCACTTCTGAAAAACTCTATGAAGGAAAACCAGAGAATATGATAGTTTTAAGCAATAATGGCTGGTTCACTCCCTCCACAGAGCCCACACTGCAAAGACTTCTATTACAATACTACAGCAAGAAATATGGAACAACGATCTACCACTCTGTAAATATGTCTGAGTCGTATGTGATACAATCCGGAAAAGTCATCATTCAATGATCCGTTTCATAAAGGTACATTCCAAACAAGAGATTACAGATGTTTCAACGCTTGCTCAG
>JAGGRU010000109.1 GCA_021159425.1 Sulfurovum sp. | reverse complement strand
AGTATACTTATGATTTTTACAAAAGTAAAGATTTGTTTTTTACAATATTGAATTTGTGATATACTAACTTCTAAAAGGATAGCAATGTACAAATTATTCACCATTATTTTACTCACCTTAACACTCAACGCAGGAGATACCATGAAACATTTTTATGATTATACGGCTAACAATATCAAAGGTGAGAAAATTTCAATGTCTACCTATAAAGACAAAGTTGTACTTGTTGTGAATGTAGCAAGCAAGTGTGGATATACACCTCAGTATGAAGGCTTGGAGAAACTCTATAAAAAGTACAAGGAACAAGGATTTGTAATTTTAGGATTTCCCTGTAACCAATTCAGGAATCAGGAACCGGGGACAGCTAAAGAAATACAGAACTTTTGCAAAGTTAACTTTGGTGTTACCTTCCGCAAAATAGACGTCAATGGAGACAATGCTGATCCCCTTTATGTCTATTTGAAAAAGCAAGCACCCGGTTTCCTTGGGACAGAAGGCATTAAATGGAATTTTACAAAGTTTTTGATAGATCGAAACGGAAATGTCATAACACGCTACGGTTCATCAACAAAACCAGCAGACATTGCAAAAGATATTGAAAAATTATTAAAATAATGAAGAAAAACACCATAGTTATTTACCCTCTATTGGCATTAGTTCTTTTTTCTACAACAGGCTGTGTCAAACTCAATTGTCCTCTTCCACAAGATCTCAATAAAACAGTAAAAAAAGAGACATTGGCTTCATCTTCCTCTTCTGCAGACATAAAACGGAACAGCTGGTCTATGGGAGATCTTTGTGCAAACAGGATCTCTTTTTATGACAGAGGTCAAAAATGGAATCTGCTCCTGGTGAGGAATACAAAACAACCGCAGGGGCCTTTCTGGTATCTTCCCCATGACAATGAGAACTCTGCTCTGGATGCAGCAGTTTATGCCACTAAAAAATACGGTGGAGGTTTTCTTGCAGTAGAAGCAAATGGTAACCGATACGCAGCAGGGAAAGACCCCAATCGTCACTTTAACCCTTCATCCACCTATACAAAAACTGTTTTCAAGATCATTGACACCTTTAGAAAAAAAGGCTTGCCTTACCTGACACTGCACTCTAACAAAGAGGGTCACAAAAAATATGGTGGTGAAGGAACTGTTTCTATGAGAGTCAGCTCTTCTAAAACAAGGTCTTACCCTGCAGGAAAAATTGAAGTAGGCAAAAAAGAGGGATTGAAAGATGAAGACAGTCTGGTCTATCTTGCAGGAAAAAGTATCGATCAACAGAAGATCTCTGCGCTCAATAACATGGGTGTCAATGTCAAATACGAATTGGTGAACCATAGCAGTAACGACAAGTCAATGTCAAACTACATTGCGTTACACAAAAGCAACTATGGATATGTCAATATTGAAGCAGAAGATGGGGATAGCGGTACCCAAAAGAAGATGATAGATAAGGTAATGAAGCTTATCTATCAAGGTCGTCTATAATTAATTTCTTGCCTTCTTTATCATTTCATATGCCATATTGAACTCTTGTGTTTTGGCAGTCGCTTCTTCCATATAGTCTTCACTTTTCCCTTGTGACATAATAATGTCAGGGTGGTACTTCCGTACAAGTTTTCTATACACATTTTTAATCGTATTCATATCATCACTTGCACTCACACCCAAAAGTGTATAGGCATCATCAAGACTTACCTTAGGCTGTACATTTTGCATCATACTCTCAAACTTAGCAAAAATCTCATGGTAAAGCTTAGGGTCAAATTCTAATGCTTCCGCAATGGTTTGTAGCACTTTATCTTCACTTGACGATACTTCACCATCCACAAAAGCAAGCTGGATCAAAAAGCCCATAAATTGTATCTGCTGTGCTTTTTTTCTTCTTAGCGACTGTGCAAAAGCAAGAGCAATTTGTTCTGTGTTGTCAGATCTGAGTTTTTCACTGTTGAAGATATCTTTTAAGATCTGTCTTGTTTTCGTCGGTTCAGGAAATACTTTGGAAATATCATCGAACATCATAGAAACAAGTTCAGCCTCCAGTGCATCTACCCGTCCGTCTGCTTTGGCAACTTTTGCAACAAGTGCAACAAAAAGTCCCAAATCACTCTTTGCCACTGCCTCATGTGAGACAGCAAAGTTTTTGAACGCTTCGGAAGAGTATATTTTATAGCTTACATAATTCTTAAATACTCTATAGAGTACATAAACCACAATGGCAAAAATAATAAAATCAAACATAGTTTACAGTTTCTTCAAAAATGCAGAAACAATGAAGATCATCGTTCCGTTCACACGTCCCTGAATGTGAGTCGGGTCACCCGGAGCCATACGGATGTTTTTTACTGTTGTACCCTGCTTTGCAGTGAACCCTGCACCTTTAACCACAAGGTCTTTGATAATACTGACCGAATCACCCTCAACTAAAATGGTACCATTGGCATCACGTGTAGGCTCTACATTTTCCGCGTCAAGTCCTTCCTGTGCCCATGCTTTTACATCGTCTTCAAGGTACAGCATATCGAGCTGATCTTGTGCACCCAGTTTAGTCAAAAGTCTGAATGCCATGACCTGTACTGCAGGTTCTGTACTCCACATACTGTCATGTAAGCAGTTCCAGTGTTTTTCATTGCTTGTTGGTTCGTTTATACTTGCTGCACAGGTACTGCAGATCGTAATTGTGTCGTCTTTAGGTACAACTGTATATTCTGTTAGTCCTTCTTCGGAACCACATAAGTCACATTTTTCCATCATATTTTTTCCTTCTAAATTATTGAT
>JAGGRU010000256.1 GCA_021159425.1 Sulfurovum sp. | reverse complement strand
TAGATACATTCGGTTTCTTCTTTCGCTCTTATTTTGCACTTCCGCCTCTTCGTAATTCCGAAGGCTTTCCTACCGGACTGTTAACTGGTTTTGCCAATCTTGTTGATTCCTTACACAGAGAACACAATACGGATTATCTGGTTTTTGCTCTTGATGCCAAAGGAAGAACCTTTCGTAATGACCTTTATCCTGAATATAAAGCTAACCGTGATCCTGCACCTGATGATCTGGTCAAACAACTCCCTGTTGCCATAGAGTGGATCGATCAGATGGGTTTTGCAAATTTGTCACGTGAAGGTTTTGAAGCAGATGATGTCATTACTACAGTGACAAAATTTGCCAAAGAGAAAGGGATGAAAGTACGTATAGTCTCTCACGATAAAGATCTGTATCAAATGATAGAAGACGGTAAAGTTGAAATGTATGATTCGGTGAAAAAACAAGTGGTAGATGAACAGGCGTGTATCGACAAGTTTGGAGTACACCCAAGAGACTTCATCAACTTTCAAGCCATAATGGGTGACAGTTCTGACAATATTCCCGGAGTAAAAGGCATAGGAAAAGTAGGTGCATCTAAGCTCATCAATCAGTATCATACACTCGAAGCCATTTATGAAGACATAGAAAACTGTGGTACACCACGCATACAGAACCTTCTTTTAGAGAGTAAAGAAAAGGCTTTTTTATCTCGTGAACTTGTAACAATGAGTACAGAAGTATTTAAAGATGTGGACGTTGAAAGCTTTGTATTTGAAGATAAAAACTATTTGTCCTGTTTAATAGAAGAGTTTGAACATTATGAGATGAAACAAGCGATTAAAAGAGCAAAAATAGGTATGGAAGAAGATGAATATATAGCTAAACATGAAGTAGAAAAACCTAAATCATCCACTTTAAATTTTGAAGCTGTTACGCTTGACAGCAAAGAGAAGTTAGATGCTGTCATAGATAGCATAGATAAAGATGCTATCGTAGCTTTTGACACGGAAACCACAGGCTTAGATACCAAAGTAGCCAAGATGGTGGGCTTTAGTTTTTGTACCGCTGCAGACAGGGCATATTATGTTCCGGTTGGGCATAGTTATCTTGGTGTGGAAGATCAGGTAAATATCGATGATGCTGTGAGTGCATTGAAGATATTACTAACGTATAATATAGTAGGGCAAAATCTAAAGTTTGATTTCTCATTACTTTCGAATCAATATGGTTTTGAACCTGTCCTTCCTTATGCAGATACGATGATCATGGCATGGCTGTCAAACCCCGGATCTAAAGTAGGTCTTGATACTTTAGCCAAAATGTATTTTAAATATGAAATGAAACCTTTTAAAGAGATGGTGAAAAAAGGTGAAGACTTCTCTGCCGTTGCCATATCTGATGCTACTTTTTATGCGGCAGAAGATGCATGGATGACATTTATGCTTTATGGAGCCATTAAGAAAAAAATGGAACTCTCTTCTCTTACTCATCTCTTGACCGAGGCTAAAAATGTAGAGTATCCGTTTATGCTGGTTCTCATGCGTATGGAACGCTTGGGTATAAAGATCAAGCCTGAAAAGCTGGAAGCACTGCAAAAGACACTTTCTGAAGATTTAGCTAGACTTACACAAGCAATTTATGCCGATGCAGGGTCTGAATTTAACATACGCTCAACACAGCAGTTGGGTGTAATACTCTTCCAACAGATAGGACTCAAAGGTGGTAAGAAAACCAAGACTGGGTACAGTACAAATGAGGCAGTACTTAGCTCTTTGCTAGGAGAGCATCCTATCATCGAAAAGATTTTAGAATACCGTGAATATCAAAAGATTCTCTCTACTTATGTTGACCCACTTTTAAAACTTGCAAAGGCAGATGAACACTCTCGTATCTATACCTCTTTTGGACAAACAGGTACAGCTACAGGTCGTTTGTCTTCGCGTGATCCCAACTTGCAGAATATCCCTGTTCGTTCAGCACTTGGGCGTTCGGTTAGAGAAGCATTTGTGGCGAAAGAGGGCTATAAGCTGGTCAGTATAGATTACTCTCAAATTGAATTGCGTTTATTGGCTCATTTTTCACAAGATGCCGCACTTCTTGAAGCATTTAACAATGGTGTAGATATTCACTTGGCTACATCTACTATTTTGTTTGGGGAAGAGAAAGCGAAAGAGAAAAGGAGTTTTGCAAAATCTGTGAACTTTGGTCTACTTTACGGCATGGGTCCTAAAAAACTTTCAGATGAGTTAGGTATCTCCACGGGTGAAGCAAAAGAGATCATCACAAACTATTTTGCATCCTTTCCAACGGTGAAAAATTTCTTAGAAGGCATCCAGGAACGTGTCAAAATAGATGGTTACGTAGAAACCATCTTAAAAAGAAGACGTCTCTTCGACTACGAGTCTGCCAACGGTATGCAAAAAGCAGCATTCATGCGTGAATCAGTCAATACCGTCTTTCAAGGTTCTGCCGCTGACCTCATAAAACTCTCTATGAATCAGATAGACAGCATGATACAAGATGAAAAATTGGATGCTTTCATGCTGCTTCAAATACACGATGAACTCATCTTTGAAGTGAAAGAGGAGAAAGTGGAAGAGATAGCTAAACGTTTTGTGCATACGATGGAAAATGTATTGGCGTTGGATGTGCCATTGGAATGCTCAGTAAGTGTTGGTGATTCATGGGGTGAGTTGAAATAACCGAAATCATGCTTCAAATGCCCTACATCTGGCATGAACTCTGCCACGAGAGAAGGGTAGGTTGGTTCAGGAGTTGGATCTTGCTTTAAAGATGGGTGAGAGTGCTTTTGTGCCTAAAGTGTTTCGCGGGTTTTGAA
>JAGGRU010000269.1 GCA_021159425.1 Sulfurovum sp. | reverse complement strand
TTTACCATAGAGAGTAGAGATGCAACATCTGTAAAACTGGTATGGAAGTATGAAAAAAGAGATGATATCTTCTTTGAAATTTACAGAAGTACGAAAGATAAAGATGCCTGTAATGAACGTACCAAGATAGGTATTGCAGGAGACAACTATTTTGAAAATACGGATCTTGCAAGTTCTACGAACTACCACTACACCATTAGAGCAGTGAATAAAAATACAGGACATAAGTCTCCATTTGCGCCTATTGTTAAAGTACGTACCTGGCTTGAAGATGATGAGTTTTTTAAACTTATTTTTGCAAACAAAAGTGGTACAGGTTATGTCGGAGAATATACACAAGAGCAGAACAGATCACATTTTGGCCTTAACTCACTTTTTGTAGGTATCAATAAATCAAAGGGTATCTGTGATGCGGTAATGAGTTTTGATTTTGATTCTATTCCTGATAATGCCATTATTAAATCTGCAAAATTTTACCTCTATCCTATGAACCGTGTTGGAGCAAAGATAGAGAAGTTTGGAGAGTGGAATCTTTCATTGCTGGAAGCAAACAGTTTTGCTGAGATTACAGATTTTGATGAAGTCAATAATGCAAAATCAAAAGGTACCATCGGTCAGGCGATCAAATCAAGTCAATTGACTCAGGGTATTTGGAACTTTTGGAAGTTTTCTCGCCATGAGTGTAAACTGCTTCAATCAGAGATCAAAAATGGTTCTGCTACCTTCCGTGTGGATGGACCAAAAACACTTCCCGATGGTGAAGACTCTCAAATGATGCAGTTTGATATTGGTTATGGACAATTTGGTGGCGGTATCCACTACCGACCGATACTTGACATTAAATATACGGTAGAAAATGAAAAGATCAAGCTTCCTGCTGTCACACTCTCTACGATTTCCAGAGAGTGTGTAGAAGAGGGACTTAAGAGTGGGTTTGACAAAGAGGGGCATCGTGTTTACGGTTACCTTGATTTTGATCTTTCACAGCTTCCTAACCCCGAAAATACGATGATCACCCAGTGTGCATTACGTATACGAAATAATAATAAATTCAAGAAAAAATCTGATGTACGTTATTATATTGAATTGGTGGAAGTGGATGATGCCGGAACATATGAAGATATTAGAAACCGCGAAAAGATAGAGTATATCGGTTACGAAGTGGCTGAGTCTGACCTGAGTACCAAAGAGTATCAATATTTTAAGTTTGATACTCTTTCTAAAATTGCTTTGGATGAGATGCATCAAGAGGGAAAAACACTTAAACTTGTGATCAAACCTACTTCTTCTTTAGGTATGAAAAACAGGATCGTTGAGTGGAATTCAGATGCTGAATTGCTTGTGAAATATATCGAAAAACGACGTACCGGAGTAGCAGATGTTGAAAACTTTAAGATCTCTAAAGAGAATAAAATGATCAAACTTTCCTGGGACAAAGTAGAAGATGAGGCTCTTAACGGCTATTATGTTGTAAGAAACAGCTTCCACCCGCCAAAACACTTTATGGATGGTGTAAAGATCTATGGTGGTAAAGATACCTATACTTATGATAATTTTGCTTCGTGTGATAAAGAGAAATACTATGCTGTATTCTCTTATGACAATGTACCGAACTTCTCAGCACCTGCGACCACGAAGTATAATCCTTTGGAGAAGTATTAATCTCTATCCAAGCCAGTCTTTAAAGTTCAATTTTAAAGACTTTTGTCTGTTGTATTATTATCTGCGGCAGGTACAACTTCTTCGGTTGGAGTTTCAACTTTAGTTGCTGTTTCCTCAACTGTCTCTTTTACTTCTTCTGGGGCAGCAGAAGATTCAACTTGAGCTAGAGCCTTCTCTTGTACTTCCTCTACCTTTTTTTCCACGATTTCTACGGCTTCAACTGTTTTGACTTTTACAGCTTCTTTTACTTTTGTTGCTTCTGCTTCTGCTTGATCAGCAGATATTTTAGCAACTTCTTCTTTCACTGCTTCAACTGTAGGAGTTTTTGTTCCCTCATTTGAAAGACTTGCTAAGCCTAAGATAAGAGTGTTGAACTCTTTTTGAGATTGTATCATATTTGTTTGTGTGTCACCCATCACATCTAACATTACAATGGCTACCTCCTTCATATCATCACCCATTTCAAGAGCTTTGTCACCCATAACAAGAATTCTATCAGCCATCAAACCAATATCATCAGAGAGTCTGAGCATTGCATTCACGTAGAGCTCATGGTCAACATTTGGATCTTTCATAAGATCTGCTGTAGTATCAACCATATAATATGCAAAATCCTTCATCTCTCCAGCCATCATCATCATTTCCGGCATATACTTTTCAGGATCCATCATATCCATACCTTTATCAGCCATGGCGAACATTTCAGGTATTACATTCATCATTGGTTCCATGCTTACTTGGAATTGTTCCATCAACTGATTTAGATCAACGTTTACTCCACTTGTTGGATCTGTTGACATGTTTTGCATTTGTGTGGACATTTCTAACAGTACTGCCATTTGATCGTTATAGTCGGCCATTTCTTTTGTAGTATCACCACTTTCTGGTAAAATCGCAATCATTGTTGAAAGTTGGGCTTGAAACTGTTCCGTCATGTCTGCATTAGGATCAAGTGCAGGCGTTGTTGTTCCCTCATTTGAAAGACGTGCCAGTTCCAAAATAAGAGCATTGAACTCTTTTTGAGATGTTAACATATTGGTTTGTGTATCACCCATCATATCTAACATTACAAGGGCTACCTCTTTCATATCATCACCCATTTCCAGGGCTTTATCACCCATAACAAGCATTCTATCAGCCATCAAACCAATATCATCAGAGAGTCTGAGCATTGCATTCACGT
>JAGGRU010000043.1 GCA_021159425.1 Sulfurovum sp. | reverse complement strand
CAATAGCCTCTTTGATCATGGGTTCATTCAAAAGTGTTGACGGATCTTTCTCTTTTGCCGCTTCGGTTTCACCGGCTTCAGGCGCAATACACGAACTTTTCATTTCAATATCTTCTATCATGGAAGCAGCATCTGCATCTTGATGAGGAGGAGAAGAGGGTTCAGCGTTAAGCGTTAAGCGTTCAGGATGAGTAGTTGAAGCTTCACTAGTTTCAGGACTAGGTGCTAAAGCTTTTTTTTTAGCTATATTGACTATTTTGGTATCCAGTCCAAAAACCTCTTTCACAAACATATTGATCACACCCCAGTGTGTGATAAGCTGTTTTTTATCATTACCCTCTGCAGTTGAACCCCAAGTCAGTTTTTTTTCTTGAAAACTTTCAAATTCGATATTTCTTTTAAAACATTCGCCCAGATCAAAATTACGGTCATAGATTTTGGAAATAAGTTCGTTGAACTTATTAGTGTTAAGCGTTAAGTGTTCATCGTTCAGTGGAGGTTTGGTTTCATGAGTAGTTTTATCTATTGTTTGTACTTCTTCAGTTGTTTTTAACGTTTTAACTTGTACTTTTTGCTCTTGCTCTTGCTCTTGCTCTTGCTGAGTGCTATCTTCTGAACGCTGAACGCTTTGTTGCTTCGGCAGTGTAGCAACGATCTCTTCCTGGGTAATAGTTATGACTTTATTTGGAAGTTTACTGTCCTGGTCTGGTGTTGTGACCATGATCTCTGTCACTTCCACACCTTGAAGCTCTTTTTCCAGAGAACGTATCATCATATCGATATCTTTTATCTCTAGCGCTTCCATCATTTTGAATAGAGAAAGGGTAAGGACAAATTCTCCATCAGAGCCAAGTGCAAGCAAGCCTTTTGAATCGGCGATCACTCTGAAGAAACGCTCTATGGTCATCGGCTTGAACTTAGAGCTTTGTGTAAGAAGCAACTCTTTCAAATAGAGTGTCAACTCATCGAGTATCATTTCAGCTTCATAATCGGCAGCCAATTTAATGAATGCCAAGATCTTATTTGTATCTTTATGTAAAATATCATTGAGCAGTTGCTCCAAAAGGCTTGGTTCAATAATGCCTAACATTCCGGTTACAGTGTCTACATCAACATAATTTTTTGAGTAAACTATGGCTTGATCCAACAATGTAAGGGAATCTCTCAAAGATCCCGCACCGGAACGTGCAATAATTTCCAAAGCATCTTTCTCATAGCCGACATTCTCTAAATTCAATATATGCTCAAGATGTTTTAAAACAAGATTTTGAGGAATTTTCTTAAATCTAAAGTGCTGTGTTCTGGAAAGTATGGTTGCCGGAAGTTTTAAGGGGTCTGTTGTTGCTAAAATGAATTTTACAAAAGCAGGTGGTTCTTCAAGTGTCTTAAGAAGTGCATTAAAGGCTTGAGGTGTAAGCATATGGACTTCATCGATAATAAAAATTTTATATCGTGCTGAAGATGGTTTGTATTTGGTATGTTCTATGAGATCTTTAATGTCATCTATACCGCGATTGGAAGCTGCATCCATCTCTATGATATCCATATGCCTGTTTTCGGCAGCCATGATACAGTGAGGACAAGTACCGCAAGGATGAGAAGTTTCTCCTTTTTCACAAAGCAGGGCTTTGGCAAAGATACGTGCTGTAGAAGTCTTACCGCTTCCTCTTAAGCCGGAAAAGAGGTATGCATGAGAGAGTCTGTTTCCATCAAGTGCAAGTGATAAAGTTTGAGAGACTGCCTCTTGACCTATGAGGTCATCAAAGGTGGCAGGACGGTATTTTCTTGCTAAGGCTAATGACACACAAACTCCTAGATAGCTCTCGTTCCCAACGTCCTCGTTGGGAATGCATATATTGTTTAGATAGTGAAATCAA
This sequence comes from Sulfurovum sp., assembly GCA_021159425.1. Classification (GTDB taxonomy): domain Bacteria; phylum Campylobacterota; class Campylobacteria; order Campylobacterales; family Sulfurovaceae; genus Sulfurovum. Next base: position 996 of record JAGGRU010000043.1, on the reverse strand, counting down.
ATATATATTACTCATAAAATTTAAGTATGCATTCCCACGCAGGAGCATGGGAACGAGTTTGCAATTCTTATTCTAATTGTAGTGAATTTTTACTTTTGATTGGTATAATTGGAAAATAATTTCAAAGAATAAAGGTTTAACTATGCGTATGGATGATGAACAGGAAAGTCGGAACGTAGACGATAGAAGATCAAGCACAGGAAAAAGAGGTGGCGGAAGCATGCCGTCAATGAAAACCATGATGATGTTATGGCCTTTGGTCAAGCCATTGATGAAATCAAAATTTGGTATGGTCATTATTGGAGCAGGTGCGGTAGCGTATTTTATGGGCTATAATCCTTTGTCACTTATAGGTATGGGTGGAGCAACATCTTCTGCACCGCTTACTCAATCACAGAAAGTGGAAGATGAAAAACGTAAAGTATTTATTTCAAAAATATTGAAAAGTACAGAAGACGTATGGACTGAGACTTTGGCAAAATATGGTATGCGCTATACTAAACCGACTATGGTACTTTATAGAGGTTCTACCAGAAGTGGATGTGGAGGTGCACAGTCACAAATGGGACCTTTCTACTGCCCGGCAGATAAAAAAGTTTATTTGGATCTTGCTTTCTTTGATGACTTGGCAAAGAGGCACAATGCTCCCGGAGATTTTGCCCAGGCTTATGTTCTGGCACATGAGATAGGGCATCATATTCAAGATCTGCAAGGTACATTGGACAAGGTTCAGCAGGCAAAACAGAGTTGGGGTGGACAGCCTGCAAAGTCTAATGCTTTACAGGTAAAAGTAGAACTCCAGGCAGACTGTTATGCCGGTGCCTGGGCGTTCCATGCACAGAAGAAATTTGATATGTTGGAACCGGGAGATGTAGAAGAAGCATTAAGAGCAGCATCTGCTATTGGTGATGACACTTTGCAAAAAGAAGCAGGACAGAGAGTACGACCTGACGGCTTTACGCATGGGTCTTCTCAGCAGCGTGTAGGCTGGTTCAG
>JAGGRU010000209.1 GCA_021159425.1 Sulfurovum sp. | reverse complement strand
TTTAACCACCTTTTCAGTATAATCATCCCCATTTATAGGGCTTTTTACGTAACCCTAGCGAAATTAATTTAAAGGTTAGCTTATGAGAGATTTATTTACCTCGTTTAAGGATAACTGTGGATTCGGATTACTTGCTTCCATAGATAATACTCCTTCACATAGAAATTTAGAAGATGCCGTTACATCACTGTCGCGTATGATGCACAGAGGTGCTGTAGCAGCAGATGGTAAGACAGGAGACGGTTCTGGATTACTTCTTTCTATACCTAAAAGATTTTTTGCAAAAGAGGCTAAAAAAGAGGGGATCACACTTCCTGATGTCTATGCTGTTGCAATGGTTTTTTCTAAAAATGAAAAAGATTTTGATATCATTAAAGAAGTATGTGAAAATAACGACCTGAAAATGGTTTATACACGTACAGTACCTATTGATACAGATGCACTGGGTGAACAGGCACTTGTATCACTTCCAACGATAAAACAAGTATTCATAGCACCATATTCACTTATGGGTGCAAGAAGATTTGATGCATTGGTGTATCTTTCACGTAAAGAGATAGAAGCAAAGATCTCTGAAGACAGAAATTTTTATATCCCGTCATTCTCTACTACAGTTGTTTCATACAAGGGACTTGTGATGCCTACGCACATCAAAGAGTTCTACCAAGACTTGGCGAATGAAAACTTTGAAATTTCATTTTGTCTTTTCCACCAGAGATTCTCTACCAATACACTTCCGGAGTGGAGACTGGCACAGCCATTTAGAACCATCGCACACAATGGTGAGATCAACTCAGTAACAGCAAACAGGTTTAATGTAGCAGCTAAATTGGAAGACCTTAAATCTGATGTATTTTCTGATGAAGAGATGAAAAGACTTTTCCCTATTATCCAATCTCAAATGTCTGACTCGGCATCTTTGGACAACTTCTTTGAATTTTTGCGTATCAACGGTATGGACTTTTTCAAGGCAGCAAGATCTATCTTGCCTGCACCTTGGCAAAATGCACCTCACATGGATGCACAGCTTAGAGCATTTTATGAGTATGCATCTACCTGTTTTGAACCATGGGATGGTCCGGCAGCAGTCTCTATGACTGACGGTCGTTATATTGGTTGTGTACTTGACAGAAATGGTTTGAGACCTGCAAAATACATTATTACCACAGACAACAGACTGCTTATCTCTTCTGAGTATGGTGTACTTGAAACGCCTGAGGATGAAATTTTAGAACGTGGTAGACTTCAGTCCGGTGAAATGATGGGTATTGACTTGAAGTATGGAAAAGTACTTAAAAATGATGATATCAACGAGTATCTTAAAAATATTGATCCTTATGATAAATGGCTCAATGACAATATGGTCTATCTTCAAGAGCATATGGATGATCCGTTCTCAAATGTTTCTATTCCTGAAAAAGTAGAAATGGAAGCAAGACAGCGTTTCTTTAACATTACACTGGAAGTAATAGAGCAGGTATTTGAACCGATGGTCAAAGAGGGTAAAGAAGCGACTGCATCTATGGGTGATGATGCACCATTGGCTGCTTTTTCTACAAAACAGAGAAACTTCTCTGACTTCTTTAAACAAAAATTTGCACAGGTGACAAACCCTCCGATAGACCCTATCCGTGAAAAGGTAGTGATGTCTTTGAATACAGGTTTTGGTGAGACCAGAAATATTCTTTCTGATGATGCTGAACATGCAAAAAGACTGAAAACAGTTTCTCCTATCTTGTCGTTGGAAAAATTGGAACTGCTGAAAGAATTTGGAAATGAAAAAGACCCTAAATATGATGCAGCGTATAAAGCGAAAACATATGAGACAACATTCAGTTCCGACCTTAAAGGTTCATTGGCTGCATTGGTAAGTACAATTATTGCGGATGTAAAGCATGATGGCATAAGAACCGTTGTATTAGATGACAGAGCATTGAACAGTTCTACGAATGTAATGCCAATGCTCATGGTGATCGGACGTTTGAATCAGGCATTGCTTGAAGAGGGTGAACGTCACCTGGTCAGCATTGTTGCTGCAACGGGTGAAGTATATGATTCTCACATGGCAGCCTGTATGTTAGGCTTTGGTGTAGCAGGGATCTACCCGCATATGCTTTACCAGACAGTAGCAATGATAGAACACAGAAAAGATGAAAATGTAAACCTTGCACCGATACTTAAAAAAGTACGTAAAGCGATCAATGGCGGTTTATTGAAGATCATGTCAAAAATGGGTATTGCAACCGTTTCAAGTTACAGAAACTCAAAACTCTTTGATATTCTTGGTTTAAGTGACGAGATCGTTTCTGAATGTTTTAATGGTGCACATGGCTTCCTTTCCGGACTTACGTATGCAGACATTGAAGCACGTATTACAAAAGTACATGATGATGCCTATGCAAAAGAGACATGTAACCGTATGTTCCCACTTAATATTGGTGGGTTTTACAAGTACTTAGAAGGAGCAGAGTTCCATGACTACTCTCCTGCAACTGTACATGCAATGCATGCACTTTCCAAATCGGGTAAAAAAGAGGACTTTGATCAGCTTAAAACACTTGTGGATGGCAGAGATAAAAAATTCATCCGTGACTTCTTTGAACTAAAAAGTGACAGAGCAGCTATTTCAGTAGATGAAGTTGAACCACTCTCTGAAGTCTTTAAGCGTTTTTCTACAGCAGCGATGTCTTTGGGGTCTATCTCTCCTGAAGCACATGAGTGTCTTGCTGAAGCGATGAATACCATTGGCGGTAGTTCAAACTCCGGTGAAGGTGGAGAAGATGCAGTACGATTTGGTACCATCAAAAACTCCAAGATCAAACAAGTTGCTTCCGGACGTTTTGGTGTAACACCTGAGTATCTGCGTTCGGCAGAAGAGATTCAAATTAAAGT
>JAGGRU010000370.1 GCA_021159425.1 Sulfurovum sp. | reverse complement strand
CCCCGCCATTCTCTTTTGCCAATAGTCCCAAGGCATCATTTCTCTGTGTAATGGCCATGGTGCCGTCTTTGTGCATAATAGGTTTTCCCTTTGCATCGATGACAGGAGAACCTTTTTCCGTACCCACAAGTACTACATAGAGGTCTATCTTGTTGGCTTTAAGCACATCTGCCAATCCGGCAATGGACTCTTCATCTCCACCATCGGTAAAAAGAACCATGATCTTAGGATCTTTCTTTTCAAGCAGAGTAGAGCCAAGTTCACCCAATGCAAGGAAATCTGTAGATCCCATATTGATATACGAGTCATCTACTCCGTCTATCATCATCTTCAATGTCTCTTTATCAGAGGAGAATGGTGCAAGCACAAAGGGACTGTAGGCAAAAGCCACTACAGCTATTTCATCACTCGGCATAGCATCAAAAAATATATTCATCTTCTTTTTTGCAAAGGTCAAACGGTTAGGATAAACATCTTTACTTCGCATAGAACCTGAAATGTCCAGAGCAGTCAACAGGGTCAATCCCTGTACATGGACCACTATGTCATCCATCTCTTTGACCGGACGTGCCAGTGCAACGATCATAAAGAAGATCGCTGCAAACATGACAATGTTCCGAAGCATCAGTGGCATGCCCTCATTGGCAGCACTTAAGCGTATTAAGACTTTTTCATCAAAAATGCGTGAAAGACGCTCTTTGTTGCTTGAAATGAGAAAAGCAAAGAGCACAAAAGGTACGATAAAGATCCAAAATAGATAAGGGTTTACAAATTCCATCTACACTCCTTTTGAATTTCTGTAATAAATGAATAACAAGAGGCTCAAGATCGCCAAAAAGAGCGGATAGATATATAAATGGGTGTGTTCCACGATCTTCTTATGATCAAGTTTTGTTGCTTCAAGTTTATTGATCTCAGCATAGATATTATTCAACATTGCTGCCGATCTCGCAGCATAGGCCTGACCTTTCCCCGCCTTTGCAAGTGCTTTGAGGTATTTACCATCATAATCTCTGGAACCGCCAATACCTATAGTATAGAGCTTCACATCTCTTTTTTCGATCATATGTTTAACATCAGGTAATGGGATCTTGGACATATTGTCTCTTCCGTCTGTCAGAAGTATGACAATCTTCGATTTGGCTTTACTTTTACTCATCAGGTTATACGACTGTACCAAAGCATCGTTGATAGCTGTACGTTTTCCTGCCATTCCCAGTTTTTGCATCTCTGTGATTTTAGATAAAAAATCTTTCTCAAAGGTCAAAGGAGAAGCAATGAACGCTATATCTGCAAATGTCACCATACCAATACGGTCATTTTTACGCTTCTTAATGAAATCACCGACCACCTCTTTAACTACATCAAATTTATTTTTGTAAATATCCTTTGGGTCAAAACCCATTTTCCGCATGGAGTCAGAACTGTCAATGACCAGAACAATATCTCTACCCTCTTTTTTAGAGTTCGCATAATTCTTTGTAAGTACCGGTGAAGCCAAGGCTATCACTGCAGCAACGATCCCTATCCACTTGAGCCATGAGAGAATAGAACTCTTATTGGCTGTTTTGGCGATCAATGTGTTCACATGAGGGAAAAATATGGCTCTGCTTCGCTCTTTACACCATAGACTACAGGCAATAAAAAGCAGTAGCGTTAACAGTAATAAAGGATATTCAAAACTAAATTGACTCATCTGCCACCTGCACGTAAAGGTTAAATTTATTCTGTGTATCGTGATCCACTTCATTTACCTCTTTTTTATATTTATACTGTTCCAACATGGGTTCAAGCTGTGAAAAAAGCTCTTTTCGTCTCTCATCAGTTGCCAAAAGCCTTGCATAGTGTGTAGCTTCGTAAGCAGATTGTTTGGCATCTTTCCAATCAATGGTTTTTAACTTTTCCAAATAACCCTTGGCAAGATTTATCTTTCTGTTATCCCAAAATCTTTTAGCCACAAAAAAGAGTATGCCCAAGAGCAGTAAAGAAACAAAAATGATCAAACCCCAATAGAGGTAAAAACTGTTATCGGGGATCTCCAGTAAGGGTTTAATGTCTTTTAACAGTGCTGTTAAGTTTTGTTCATGCTGATGGTTCATTACATCTTACCTCATGGTTTTCATTAATTTTAAGGCCGGCTCTTCATGCGTATAGATCTTTGTAAAACGAATACCCTGCTTTTTAAACTGCTTATAGAGATTTTCATCATTATCATGCAGCGCTTTTTTATAACTTTTCAGTGTTCCGGAATCTATATTCCCCTCAAAACTCTGTTTTGTTTCCATATCTATCAATCTCAGATAACCCAGTTCAGAAGGATCTTCTTCAAATCTGTCTCTAACTATCACAGCAAAAACATCATGTTTTTTACTCAAAAGTTTCAAGTCTATATCTCCGACAAAATCAGAGATAATGAAAAGTAACGCTTTCTTTTTCAAACGATTATTCAACGTTTCAACCAATGCTTTAAAATCTCCCTCTTTCCCAAGAGGTTCAAAATCAACTATCTTTTCCACAGCATGATGTACGGAAAAAAGTTTCTTGCTTGGTTTGGAAAGATCATACAGTTTGTCTGCAAAAAGCATATGTGAAAACCGATCAGAGTTTTTTACAGCTGAAAAGCCCAAAGTAGCAACTACTTCTGCAATAACATCTGATTTCTGTTTCACTGTACCAAAATAGACAGAACCGCCAAGCATAGAGACAACAACCACATTGAGTTCACGCTCCTCTTTGTATATCTTTACAAAAGGTTTTCCCAGTTTTGCAGTGGTCTTCCAGTCTATTTTACGAACATCATCACCATAGACATATTCACGAAGTTCCGCAAATTCAAAGCCTTCGCCCTGAAACAATGATGCATTGTTTCCAAGCATATCTCCATAGACTTGCTTTTTGGTTTTAAGGATA
>JAGGRU010000056.1 GCA_021159425.1 Sulfurovum sp. | reverse complement strand
CACCCCGTCCTCTTCCACCGTGACTTGGAAGAAGTCCACCTGCGCTTCATCTCCTGATGAGCGACAACTAAAACTCCCGTCTGGCGACAATTAGAATTCCCGTTTTGGAAGCGAATGATTAGGCTGTCTAACCTTCAGATTAGGAGGGGGTTAGGTGGTCACAGATCAACAAGTGAGGTTACTGATGAAGCTTTCTAAGACGGAGGAGAGGTTGTCCATTGCTGCAGCGAAGGCAGGGATGGATGAGAAGACAGCGCGCAAGTATCGTGACTTAAGGAGACTGCCGAGCGAGGTGCAGGTTGAGCACACCTGGCGGACCCGAAAGGACCCGTTTGCTGCGGTGTGGGATGAAGTGGAAGGGAAGTTAAGGAATAACCCTGGGCTGCAGGCGAAGACGCTGTTTGATGATCTGCAACGTCGTTACCCGGGGCGGTTTGCTGCTGGTCAGCTACGAACACTGCAACGGCGGGTGAAGGTGTGGCGAGGGCTTAATGGTCCGGGGAGGGAGGTATTCTTTCCCCAGGAACATGAACCCGGGGTGCTGGGTGAATCAGACTTCACCCACATGGACTCCCTAGGGGTGACAATCATGGGTCAGCCGTTCGATCATCTCGTGTACCACTTTGTGCTCACTTACTCCAACTGGGAGGCAGGAAGCATCTGTTTCTCGGAGAGTTTCGAGAGTTTAGCGGAAGGATTACAGGATGCCCTGTGGGAGCTGGGCGGGGTTCCCGCCATGCACCAGACGGACAGTCTGTCCGCCGCGGTATCTAACCTGAATGAGAAGCGAGAGTTCACCAGGCGCTACGCAGCGCTGTTGGAGCATTACGGTCTGGGTGGGCGTAAGATACAACCGCGCCGGGCAAATGAGAATGGAGATGTAGAGCAACGGCATTACCGGTTCAAGGTTGCTGTTGATCAAGCACTGATGCTGCGTGGCAGCCGGGACTTTGCTAGTCGAGAGGAGTATGCGGGGTTTCTGCAGGAGTTGTTTGATCAACTGAATGCGGGTCGTCGTGAGCGATTAGCTGAGGAGGTTAAATGTCTGCGTCCTCTTCCCCAGAGGCGTCTCAACACGAGCAAGAAGGTACGGGTTAAGGTTCGTTCCAACAGCACGCTTTCTGTGGGTGGGAACGTATACTCGGTACACAGTCGTCTCATCGGAGAAGATGTCGAGGTGCGTCTGTTTGCTGAACGCCTAGAAGTGTGGTACGCGCAGAAGAAGGTGGAGACGATGCCTCGTCTGCGGGGTAAAGGTCATCACCACATCAACTACCGGCACATCATCGACTGGCTAGTGCGTAAGCCAGGAGCGTTTGAACAATACCGTTACCGTGATGACTTGTTTCCTTCCAGCCGGTTTCGCATTGCCTACGATGTTCTCAAAGGACAGTCACCGGCACGCGGGCACAAGGAATACCTGAAGATCCTCCAGCTGGCGGCACGGGAGACGGAAGCAGGGGTAGACGACGTACTACGCGTGTTGCTGGGAAACGAGGAACCGCTCACTCCCAAAGCAGTCAAGACGATGGTTCGTTCTGTTCAGGAGATCCCACCCGTCACCGATATCGTTGTTGCTCCCGTTGATCTAACTGCTTACGACCAACTACTCAGTAGCGGGTTACTGAGCACAGGGATGCCTTGTCCCGTAGAGGCAGACGCATGAGTGCGCAAACAGGTGACCTCTACGCTCAACTGAGCGAGCATCTTAAGGAGCTGCGGTTACCGGCAATACGCGACTACTACCAACGCTCAGCACAGATGGCACAACAGGAGAATCTGAGCTATGAACAGTACCTGCTGGATCTCATCGAGCGAGAGTGTGAGGTGCGTAGGCAGAATCGTGTTGAGCGCTTCTTACGGGAATCTCGCTTGCCGTTGGAGAAGACCCTAGCCACATTGGATCTCAACCGATTTCCCCAGAGGATCGTTCGTCAACTCCACACCCTGCTGGAAGGATCGTTCCTTGAGCGAAGCGAGAATGTCCTTGCCTTTGGCAACCCGGGCAGTGGCAAGACACATGTGGTGTGCGCCGTCGGGCAAGAACTGATCCGAGCTGGACGACGGGTGTATTTCACCCCGTGTAGCCTGCTCGTCCAGGACCTGCTACGGGCCAAACAAAGCCTCACCCTGGCGCGGTTACTCAAACGGTTACGCAAGTATGATACGCTCATCATTGACGACATTGGCTACGTGCAACACAATCGTGATGAGATGGAGGTATTGTTCACTCTGTTAGCTGATCGCTATGAGCGAGGGAGTGTCATGATCACCAGCAACCTTCCCTTCTCGCAGTGGGAGCGTATCTTCCATGATCCAATGGTCACCGCTGCTGCCATTGACCGTCTTGTTCATCACAGCATCATTCTAGAGTTGAACATCGCTAGCTACCGCATAGAACAGGCAAAAAGAAAGGAGGTGAATGTAGAATGAGGAGATTCCTGTCCTTAGAGTGCCATCCCTGTGATGGTCCTCAAAGAGAAAGTATATCTTCCTGTACAGGGGAACTTTCAGGTGCATCGATCTACCCCTTGAGAGACGTTTGTGTTACTATCGGGAAACGGGAAAATTAATTGTCGTTCACCGGGAAGAATAATTGTCGCTGATCACCAACCACACCATCAAAACAGTGTATACCTAAGGAGAGGACGATCTGGGATTTATCTCCAATCTCTCAGCCTTGGCTAACCCCGTGTCGATGATGTATTCTAGATACACGGGTAGCGATGCTTGTGTGGCGTGTTATGCGATGACCTTGAGGTGAACGGATGGCAAGGCTAAGAACAGCAGAGGCGATGCAGGAAGAGATACGAAAGATGGTTGATCGCATCGTCGAGCGGTTTCAGCCGGATAAGGTGATCCTATTCGGTTCTCACGCACGGGGTGAAGCCGACCCCGACAGCGATATCGACCTGTTAATAAT
>JAGGRU010000187.1 GCA_021159425.1 Sulfurovum sp. | reverse complement strand
TTCCCGCCCGAGACATTTCCAAAACTTCATTTCAAGGCAAACTTTATCGTTCTGCCTCTTCACTTTTTTTAAAACCTACTACTTTTATGAATCTTTCAGGCAAAAGTCTGCAAACTGTTAAAAACTTTTTTAAAGTAGAATTGGAAGATATTATTGTTATACATGATGATATTGACCTGCCTTTTGGTGCAGTACGTTTTAAAAAGGGTGGTGGACATGGTGGACATAATGGGCTTAGATCCATAGACAGTCATATCACTAAAGAGTATCTACGTGTGAGAGTAGGAGTTGGAAAACCGGAACATAAATCACAAGTATCGGATTATGTCCTGCACAACTTCAATGATGAGGAATCAAAAGTTTTAGATCAACTTATAGATCATGTTGCCAAGGCGTGTAGAGTGATGTTGTCAGAAGAGTTAAATGAAGTGAAGTCAAAATACAGCCTAAAATCTATTGATGCATTGGAGAGTTAAGAGATGAATATTTTTTATCCTCCCTTGCATTTCAGGTATATGGTACGCCTTTATGTTAAAAATTTATTGGCTATTTTATTCGGATTATCTTTTTCTTTTGCAATTATTGATTATTTTCAACATGTTGAAGAGTTAAGTGTTACGGTAAACCATAAAGTACTCTATGTATTTTATATGTGGCAGGAAGCACTGGGTTTACTCTACCCGCTTGCTATAGTATTTGCTCTTATCATGACAAAACTTTCTCTTGTAAAGAGTAATACAATGGGGGTATTACATGCCTTTGGATACAGTAAGAGAAGGCTGCTCTTCCCCTTGTTCCTGGTTGCCTCTATTGTATATGCTATTTTTACTTTTTTGCATACAACAGAGTTTTCTTATGCTAAAGATAAAGCAGTCGTTTTACTGGAAAATCAAATTAATGCTTATGATGTGAATGATCTCTTTTTCAAATATAATGATACTTTTGTATATGTAAATAAGTTAGACCCCATAGAAAAAAAGATAGAAGATATCACTATTTTTAAAGTAGAAGGGTATCAAGTACTTTATACTATAAATGCACCTGTTGCGGTTTTTGATGGTGCCCAATGGGATGCTCAGGACGCTACGATTAAAACGCATGTGTATGAAAATGGTAAATTGAAAAAGTATACAGTAGAACATAAAAAAAGCATCAAAACACTTGAAGGGTATAAGCCAAAGATCATTGAGTCTCTTTATGAAGGAAAAGCACTGAATATCATAGATGCATTTAATACCTGGAAACTTCTAGATAAACAAAATTTGAATTCAGATAAAATGCGTGCATCACTTTACAATAAAACTGTTGTCCCTCTTTTTGCAATAGCTCTTTTGCTCATACTCTTTTTCAAGATACCGTTTCATGCCAGAATGATGAGCTTAGGATATGTGGTCGCTCTCTCTCTTGGTACGACATTCGTAATATGGGGTATCTTATTTGGTCTGTATCAGATGGGCTCAAACGGCGTTCTGATCCCTGAACTTACATCCATTTTACCTATATCTCTTTTATGGATCTATGCAATATATGTTTACTTTACCGATGAAAAAAGTATAGCTTAAGACCCCTGCTAAACGTTAAAATCCATTTTTTAGTCATTTTTGGGTAGAATCACCCTAAAATAGATATATTATTAGGATTTTATAAATGAATATTGATACTAAAGCACTGGCAGAAAAATATGGTACGCCATTGTATATTTATGATTTTGATTATATTGAGAATAGATACACAACACTCAAAGATGCTTTTGCAGGTAAAAAATCTATGATCAATTATGCAGTAAAAGCAAACTCAAATCTCTCTGTGATCGCACATTTGGCTAAACTTGGTGCCGGTGCAGACTGTGTGAGTATTGGTGAAGTAAAACGTGCTCTTGATGCAGGAGTAAGTAAATATAAGATCATCTTCTCAGGTGTTGGGAAGCGTGATGATGAGATACGTTTAGCACTTGAATATGATATCTTGCTGATCAATCTTGAGAGTGAAGCCGAAATGAAACGTGTGGAGATGATAGCCAAAGAACTTGGTAAAGAGGCACGTATCTCTATCCGCGTCAATCCGAATATTGATCCTCAGACACATCCGTATATTTCAACAGGATTGCATGAAAGTAAATTTGGTGTAGAGATAGATATGGCTAAACGTATGTATATTTATGCGAATAAATCAGAATTCCTCAATCCTGTAGGTATCCACTTTCATATTGGTTCACAGTTAATAAATCTTGACCCTATAAAAGAAGCATGTGGGATCGTAGCAGACTTGGTACGTTCACTTAAGGCGATCAAAATAGACATTAAGTTCTTTGATGTAGGCGGTGGGATAGGTGTAGTGTATGATGATGAAGTGACAATTTCAGCAGAAGCATATACTCAAGCTATTTTTGAAACAACCAAAGGGCTTGATGTAACTTTACTTTGTGAACCTGGTCGCTATATGGTAGCCAATGCAGGTGCATTTTTTACTAAAGTTCTGTATGAAAAAGTCAATGACGGTAAACGTTTTGTGATCGTAGATGGTGCAATGAATGACTTGATAAGACCAAGTCTGTATAATGCATACCACAAGATAGAAGCTGTAGGTGTAGACGCAGATGCGGAAAAAACACCGGCAGATGTTGTTGGACCGGTATGTGAAAGCGGTGACTTCTTTGGTAAAGATGTACCATTACCGCCATTGGCACATAATGATCTTCTGGTGATTCATTCAGCAGGTGCCTATGGTTTTACCATGGCGAGTAATTATAATACCCGTGCAAAAAGTGCAGAAGTGGCACTTCAGGGTGGGGTTGACAGACTTATTCGTAAACGTGAAACCTATGAAGATCAGGTACGTTTGGAAGTAGAGTATTTAAATTAAGTTGTAGGTCGGGGTGTCCTCACCCCGACAAAAGCTATGCATATTATAAAAATTAAGATTCAAAGTTAAAGTCGGGGTGAGGACACCC
>JAGGRU010000310.1 GCA_021159425.1 Sulfurovum sp. | reverse complement strand
TTGATCCGGTTAAAAAAGTAGCTACATTTAACAGACACTGGAAAGAAAAAGGTGCATGGGATGAAGATCTTGAAGAGTATTCAATCAACATGAAATCTGAAACGGTAGAGAAAGAGTTTGATTTTCTTCATATTACACCACCGATGAAAGCGGCTGAAGAGATCGCTAATTCTCCTGTAGGTTCATCTAAAGGTTGGGTACCTGTGAAGAAAGAAACACTTCAGCATGTGAAGTATCCTAATGTATATGCATTGGGTGATATTGCTGCGGTACCGATGGGTAAAACAGGCGGAACAGCTAGAAAACAGTATAAAGTAGTAGCAGAAAATATTATTTCTATGATGAATGGTAAAGAGCCAACAGCAACGTATGGTGGATATACAGTTTGTCCATTGATCACAAGTATTGGTACGGTTATGCTTGCAGAGTTTGACTGGTCTAAAAAACCAACACCTTCATTCCCTCTTGACCCTACACAGGAAAGATGGATCTGGTGGTTGCTTAAAGTTTACGCACTTAAGCCTATGACACAATACGGTATGCTTTCCGGTAGAGCATAATAGAAGAGAAGGAGAAATATATGAAAAAAACAACAATAGCACTACTATCAATAGCAACTCTTTTTGGACTGAGTGGATGTGGTACAGATACACCAAGTTCATCAGCAGCAAAAACATATGCCAAAACACCAGGGGAAGTGTATACACAATCTTGCCACAAGTGTCATGGTGAAAATGCAGAAGGTTTAACTGAGAAGAAAACACCACCTATGAATGACAGACAAGCAGGTGAGTTGGAGCTTGACCTTTATGATGTTAAAAATGATGGAATTAATCAGTCATCAGGAACAGAACACGATAAGATGGCACATAATATGCAAAAACTTTTAGAGAAAGGATATGATTATGATCCTAAAGCAATGGCTGAATATATAGAAAAGAATTTCTATAAAATGGCAGCAAAACCAGCTCCTGCAGCTGAAGCACCGGCGGCTGAAGCTCCAGCAGCACACTAAAATGTATTCAGAGAAGATCACTTCTTCTCTGAAACATACTTCAAAAAAAACAACTTATTTTTACAATAACAACCATTCTTATATAAAGTTATGTTAACCTTATGAAGACTATAACACTATATTATGGAATAATAAGATGAATAAAAAAGAAGGACATGTATTTGTCTGGCCTATTGGTACCAGAATTATCCATTGGCTGATGGCACTCTCTTTTACAGCAGCATTTATCACCTCTTATTATGAATATATGCTACATGATCATGTAGCATTCGGATTTATTTTCCTTACCATTATCATATATAGAATTATCTGGGGACTGATCGGTCCAGAGTATGCAAGATTTAAAACATTCAAGTTAAAACCTTCCCAACTCAAATTTTATTTTGTTGAAAAAATACAGAATAGATGGAGAAAAATACCTGCTGGACATAATCCTGCGTCAAGTTGGTTTACTGTATGGGCATTAGGTATGGGTACTGTTATTGTTGTATCCGGACTATTATTGTATGGAATTCAAGAGGGAAAAGGTTTATTTAGAGATTTAAATAGTGACTATAGTGACTACATGTTCATTTTAGATATGGTCCACAAATATGCTTCTTATATTTTTGCGGCTTGGGTTGTGATCCATATTGTAGGTGTAATGATTGAGCAATTTTGGCATAAGACAAATATGGTCTTTGCAATGGTTACAGGGTATAAAAGAACAGAGGGTAGAGATACCAAAGTTAAGCCACTACTGAGTTTTTTCTCTTATATGATGATAGTAATCGCCATTGGGACATATTTTTTTATTGTTAGTTCTAACTATAACTTTTTGACTTTACAAAAATATACTAATGTTGATTATGAAGCAAAGCATGCTGCTTTCTATAACGAATGTGGAGACTGCCATAAGGTGTACCCTCCTTATATGCTCCCAAAAAGATCATGGCAAAAGATCATGGCTGGTCTTGATAATCACCGTGGAGAAGAGATAACGGAAGCCAATATTACCAAGTCTCAACAGACCTCTATATTGGAATTTTTAATACAGAATGCTGCTGAGACAAGTAAGCGTGAAGCTGCTGTTAAAGTTATGCACTCTTTGGGAGAAATACGGCCAAAAGCTATCACCAAAACACCATATTGGAGAGCGACACATAAAGATATTCCAAAATATGTCTATAAGCAAAAAAAGATAAAAGATAAGTCAAATTGTATAGCCTGTCATAAAGATTTTGAACATGGAAACTTGGATGATATGAATATTATCTATAGGCCATAATTCAATTTTTGACGAAAAAACTACACACATTTTATAAAAAAACGTTAATTCTTGATTTACATCATAATTTCATAAGTAAAACTACTATATTATATAACATATACTTATAAATAGGAGTAATTTACTCCTATTTAAAAAGTAAAACTATTTAATTGAAGGAGGTGTGCTTATGCAAGTTGAAATGTCGAGACGAAAGTTTCTGCAAGGAAGTGTTGCGATGAGTGTTGCTGGAGGAACAGCAATATCTGCAACAAATCTTTTTGCAAGCAGTGATGCGCATGATAAGAAGCTGACTATTACGACCAAAACGGGTAAAGCCAAGGACGTTAAACTTATTCCAACACTGTGTGAAATGTGTGTGAATAAATGTGCAGCTATAGCAAGAGTTGAAGATGGAGTAGTGACTAAATTAGATCCAAACCCTATGTTCCCAAAATCAAAAAATATGTTATGTCCAAGAGGAAATGCAGGGATCCAGGCACTGTATGATCCGGATAGACTTAAACATCCAATGATCCGCATAGGTGAAAAGGGTGAAGGTAAGTTTAAAAAAGTAACATGGGATGAAGCCTTTAAATACATCACTGAGAAGACTACAAAGATCCTGGACGAGGAGAAAGATAATCGTTCATCATTCCTTTTCTGTGCAGGTGAGGGTATGGCAGAACATACTTTTA
>JAGGRU010000066.1 GCA_021159425.1 Sulfurovum sp. | reverse complement strand
AGGTTTTAACTCTCCTTTAACCACAAAAAAGATAAAATATATCAAAATATAAACAGGAGTAACCATGTTACACGAATATAGAGATGATATACAAGAATTAAAACAAAAAGATGCACACTTTACAAGAATCTTTGAGAAACATAATGATCTTGATCAAAAAGTTGAAGATGCTGAAGCAGGTAGAACAATACTTACAGATGTAGAGCTGGAAATACTTAAAAAAGAAAAACTTCTTTTAAAAGACCAAGCTTACAAAATGATCATGGATTACAGAAAAACTAACGCATAATCATCCACCTCATGTGAGCTTAGGCTCACATTTCTCTTCTTAATTAAAATTATCCTATATTATAGATATACTCTCTAAATACGAACAAAGAAAGATTCACTATGGCATCATTTGAAAGCATCAACACTATACCACAAGCACTTTTAGACACACTCAAAACACTGCAATTTACAGTGATGAGTGAAATACAGGAAAAAGCTATCAATCCCATTTTGGATGGAAATGATATTTTGGCACAATCCAAAACAGGCTCAGGTAAAACCTTGGCTTTTGGACTTCCCTGTATCATGAGAACTGACACTTCCAACAACAGACCACAAACCATCATCATCACACCTACGCGTGAATTGGCAGAGCAAATTGCAGTTGAACTGAGAAAGATCGCAGGGTATAAAGCCAACTTGAAAATACTCACACTTTATGGAGGAGTACCACTGCGTGCACAGGCAGACTCTTTGGCAAAAGGTGCACATATTCTCATTGGAACTCCCGGACGGATACAGGATCACTTGGCAAAAGAGACTCTTGTTCTAGACAGCATTAAAACACTGGTTCTCGATGAGGCTGACCGTATGTTGGATATGGGTTTTTACGATGAGATAGTAAAAATAGGTTCAAATATGCCACGAACGAAACAGACCCTGCTTTTTTCTGCCACTTTTCCTGAAAAGATAGAAAAATTGGCAAAAGCACTTCTGAAACAGCCCATTACCTTAAAAGTAGATACGATACTTGAAAGCACAAAAATAGATGAAATAGTGTATGAAACTTCTGATAAGTTTAAAACACTGACCACGCTTATACAATCTTACAAACCGGAATCACTTCTTATTTTTTGTAATACCAAAGCTGAAGTCATTTCACTTACGGACAGACTGGTCGGACGTGGTCACTCTGCCATAGACATACACGGTGACCTTGACCAGAGGGAACGAAACGAAGCACTCCTTGTCTTTTCCAATGGTTCTAAACGTATTCTTGTTGCCACTGATGTTGCTTCAAGAGGTTTGGATATAAAAAATATAGAACTTATCATAAACTATGACCTGCCTTTTGACAAAGAAGTCTATACTCACCGCATAGGACGTACAGGACGTGCTGATGCTACGGGGACTGCACTCTCTTTATATGGATCTAATGACAGTGAGAAGTGCTCTTATATTACTTCTCAGGCAACTATCGGTCAGATGAAAGAGCTGCGTGTAGATGCTGCATTTAAAATGATATCAGAATATGACACACTTGGAATCAACGGTGGTAAAAAAACCAAACTGCGTGCCGGTGATATATTAGGTACCTTTTGTAAAGAGATAGGCATTGACAATAAATTGATTGGAAAAATAACTATTACAGAAACGAAATCGTATGTTGCACTGCATCATACCATTGCAGAAAAAGTTTTTAAAGCATTGAAAAAGACAACGATCAAGAAGAAAAAGTATGTTGCCTGGATATTGGATTAATCCTCCAATATCTCCTTACGTCTCTTATTTCTAACCACATAAAAAATGGTGATAAATACTACAGAGATCAGAGCAATGAGTGTTGCAGATTTTAAATATTCAGAAATAAGTTCTTCATTTGAACCAAGCAGATAGCCAAGGGCTACCAATACAATTACCCATATACCTGCACCAAGACCTGAATATAAAGCGAACTTGGCAATATTCATTCTTGCCAGTCCTGCCGGCAGGGAGATCAGTTGACGGATACCGGGGATCAGTCTTCCGTTAAAGGTTGAAAGTTCACCGTGTTTGGTAAAAAAAGCTTCCAGTTTATCTAATGTTTCTTCTTTTATGAAAAAATATTTTCCATATTTTAAAATAAACTTTCTTCCAAAGTGCATTGCCAGATAGTAGTTGAAAAGTGCACCTCCAACTGAGCCCAATATACCTACAAGTACTACAATATAGACATTCATTTCACCTTTATAGGCCAAATAACCAGCAGGTATCATAATAATTTCACTTGGGAAAGGGAAGAAAGTACTCTCGAGGAACATAAGGAGGAAGATGCCCCAATAACCCATATCACCTATATACTGGACTATTGTTTCGGCTATTTGATGTATCACTAAAAGATCTCCAAGCTATTCAGTGTAAGCACCAACAGCGGTAAGTCTTTTATAGCGTTGGTCAAGTAATTCATCAACTGAAAGCTCTTTCAGTGCTTTTACATTTTCTAAAAAATAATGTTTAAGCACAGCTGCTGCCGTTGCTTTATCACGATGTGCACCTATAAGCGGTTCATCAAGTACATCATCAATGAGCTTATGCTCTAAGAGATCGCTTGGTGTGATCTTCAGTGCTTTTGTTGCTGCTTCTACTTTTGATGGGTCATTCCATAAAATAGCTGAACACCCCTCCGGAGAAATAACTGCAAAAACAGAGTAACGCATCATTGCAAACTTATCTGCTACACCAATGGCAAGTGCTCCACCGGAACCTCCCTCACCAATAACCACTGAGACCATAGGTACTTTTACAGAAGCAAATTCAAAAAGATTTCTTGCAATCGCTTCACTCTGACCTCTCTCTTCTGCTCCAAGTCCCGGATAGGCACCCGGAGTATCTATAAGCATAAGAACCGGAATGTCAAATTTTTCTGCAAGCTTCACTGCACGAAGTGCTTTTCTGTACCCTTCAGGGTTTGGCATACCAAAATTTCTTTTGAT
>JAGGRU010000316.1 GCA_021159425.1 Sulfurovum sp. | reverse complement strand
CCTGTAAGAGAAATTGCACTCTCCAATGATACAAAACTGGGAGTATACGATACTTCAGGACCTTATACTGACCCAACTATTGACATCGATGTAGGTGAAGGGATTCCTGCTATTCGTAAAGAGTGGATTGCTGCACGTGATGATGTGGAGGAGTATAAAGGGCGTATAATGGAGCCTGTAGATAATGGCTATAGTACAGAGGAACAACTTGATTTTGTAACCGCTGGAGCTAAAGGTCTTGTACGTACACCACTTAGAGCCAAAAAAGATGAAAATGGAAAAGGCAAAAATGTATCTCAACTTTGGTATGCCAGACAGGGGATCATTACACCGGAGATGGAGTTCATCGCCATTCGTGAAAATCAAAATATTGCCATGACAGAAGAATACCTTCAAGATGAAGAGAGAGAAGCAAGACTCAAAGGTGAGAACTTTGGTGCAAACCTGCCGGAAGTCATCACTCCTGAGTTTGTAAGAAAAGAGGTGGCTGAAGGTAGAGCAGTCATTCCCTGTAACATTAACCACCCTGAAGTAGAACCTATGATCATTGGTAGAAATTTTCTTGTAAAAGTCAATGCGAATATCGGTAACTCTGCAACCACCTCTTCTATTGCCGAAGAAGTTGAGAAGATGGTTTGGTCTATTCGCTGGGGTGGAGATACAGTGATGGACCTTTCAACGGGTAAGAACATTCATACAACGAGAGACTGGATCTTGCGTAACTCTCCTGTACCTATTGGAACGGTTCCTATTTATCAAGCTTTGGAAAAAGTAAACGGGATCGCGGAAGATCTTACTTGGGAAGTGTTTAGAGATACACTCATTGAACAGGCAGAGCAGGGTGTGGATTACTTTACCATCCATGCAGGTCTTCTTTTACATCATGTACCCATGACAGCAAAACGTGTGACAGGTATTGTCTCACGTGGTGGAGCTATTATGGCAAAATGGATGATCCATCATCATAAAGAGAACTTCCTCAATACACATTTTGAAGATATATGTGAAATCATGAAAACTTATGATGTGACCTTCTCGTTGGGTGACGGCTTACGTCCGGGTTCAGGTGCAGATGCCAATGATGAAGCTCAATTCGCAGAGCTTAAAGAGCTTGGAAATCTTACTAAAATTGCCTGGAAACATGATGTTCAGACCATTATTGAAGGTCCGGGGCATGTGCCAATGCATATGATCAAAGAAAATATGGAGAAACAACTTGAGTGGTGTCACGAAGCACCATTCTATACGCTTGGTCCCCTAACGACAGATATCGCGCCGGGATATGATCACTTTACATCAGGTATTGGTGCAGCAATGATTGCCTGGTATGGTTGTGCCATGCTCTGTTACGTCACACCAAAAGAACACTTGGGTCTGCCAAACAGAGATGATGTAAAAGAGGGGCTCATCACTTACAAGATCGCAGCACATGCCGGAGACATTGCAAAAGGTCACCCCGGTGCAAGAGCCAGAGATGATGCTATGTCTTTGGCACGTTTTGAGTTCAGATGGGTAGATCAGTTCAACATTGGACTTGATCCGGACAGAGCCAGAGAATATCATGATGAAACCATGCCAATGGAAGCGGCTAAAGTAGCACACTTCTGTTCTATGTGCGGACCGAAATTTTGTTCTATGAAGATATCTGCTGAGGTAAGAGAGTATGCAGATGCTTTAGATACAGATGTCGAGTCTGCGAAGCAACTTGGTATGGATGAAATGTCTTTGAAATTTCAGGAGATGGGTTCTGAAGTGTATGTGGAAGCGGACAAGATAAACGTATAAGCGTTTAAACTCGTTCCCATGTTGTACGTGGGAATGCATACTGCAATTTGATAAGCTAATGAACTTTTTGAATTCATTATGTTTATTGGATTGCCTTCAATTTCAATTGTGGTGTTGTTTCTCTTTTCATTTTTTTAGAAAAAACGAAACAAAAAATCGTTGTGGCTCTCGAATCGCTCCGCTTTCAAGGGCGTTCACCACGACAAGCACACGATGTGTGATTAACAGGGAAGAGCAGGAGCAGAAATGAATATAGCAATTGTAGGTGCAGGTTTAGTAGGTAGAGTCTTAGCACTCAACCTCCTAAAACAAGGACACACCTTAACACTCTTTGACAAGGGTAGTAAAGAGGGAACTGATGCAGCAGGGTTTACCGCAGCTGGAATGTTAGCTCCTTTTGCAGAATTGGAAACAGCGGAATCCATTATCTTTGAGCATGGCAAACGTTCCATAGCACTTTGGCCTGATCTGCTTAAAGAGATAGGTCTTTTTGATGGGTATCAGTTAAATGGAACCATTATCACGGCACATCCACAGGATATGTCAGAACTCAATCACTTCATTGATACGTTGAAATTTAAAGTCAAAGAGGCAGAAGAGATTGAAATGTTGGACAGAGAGGGCTTGGGTAAACTTGAAAGTGATCTTGAGCAACATAATCGCGCCTACTTTTTGAAAGATGAAGGGTACGTTGATTCCCAGCGTTTTATACTCTTTTCAACAAACTATTTAGATAGGTATCAGGTGACATGGAGAGAAAACAGTCAGGTAGAGAAGATTGAGTCAGGTGCCGTACATATAGATGGTGATGTAGAACATTTTGACTGGGTTTTTGACTCAAGAGGTTTGGGTGCAAAAGAGCATTTTGATGATCTTCGCGGTGTAAGAGGTGAGGTTTATTGGCTGGAATCCAATGAGTTAGACATTACACGTCCGACAAGACTGCTTCACCCTAGATACAAGATTTATATCGTACCGCGTGGAAACGGTTGTGAAGGGATGGATATGGATTATTGTAATGAGTGTAAAATATCTCAAACTCCAAACTCCAAACGTTATATTATCGGTGCAACAGAGATTGAGAGTGAAGATACATCACCTATGTCTGTGCGTTCAAGTATGGAACTTTTGTCTGCTGTATTTGCAGTGAATCCAAAATTTGGGGAAGCACGTATTGTAAATTCTGAGACAAATTGCCGTCCGGCAT
>JAGGRU010000182.1 GCA_021159425.1 Sulfurovum sp. | reverse complement strand
CCTATATAGAACATTCCATAAGGTTTTTGTAATATTTTTAATAGAATGCCCATTATGTAAACCACCAATCTTCGGTGGGAACGGCACTTTAAGTTTAAACCCGTTTTAACCAACCTTAAATGCAGAGGTTAAAGCTCGTATTTACGGACTTTTCTCGTTTAAGGTTAGGGTTTTTATCAAGAAGACTTTTCCTCGTTACACCTTTGTAAGGTGTAACGCATACATCACTACAAATCATAAACTAACCCCAAATCCATCGATAGATGGAAGTCAAGCATATTAAAAAGTAGAGTAACTTGCAATATGCATTACTCCCCTGAGGGAGGCAACGAGAGTAGATCCTTTTTTAAATATGATATAATAGATAAAAATTAAGTAAAGGAATATGTGATGTCAATAATTGAAAGTAAAGAAGATGTATTAAATGGTGCATTGGTTTTCTCTGGTACTCGAGTCCCTATACGAAATTTGTTTGATTACCTTGTGGCTGGAGATACAGTGAAAGACTTTCTTAAAGATTTTCCTACAGTTTCTTTTGAGCAAGTGAGACATTTACTGCAGAGTGCAGAAGTTGCGATAGAAAATACCACTGCTGCTTAAAGTATGAAAATCATTATCGATGAATGTTTGCCCAAAAGAATGACGAAATTTTTTCAAGAGCATGATGTTTGGACAGTGTCTCAAATTGGTTTAGGTGGCTCAACAGATACAATATTGTTAGATGAATTAAATACTCGTGATATTGATGTGTTTATCACCATTGATGGTAATATCGAATATCAACAACAGTTTAAAAATAGAGTTTTTGGAACGGTAGTCATTCGTTCAGTTTCTAATCGTTTTTCAGATCTGTTACATTTGAAGGAAGAACTTGTAAAAGCTGTGATGAATGTAACTCAAGGAAATATACTACATGTCCCTGAGTAAAAAACCAAGGTCACAATTTGTGACCTTAGAAATAATTATTGATTAACTCAACATCCCTCTGATCTCATCTTCATCTATTAAGTCTTTTTCATACTTCACAACCGCAATATTTTCTGTTTCATTCACATAAGACTCTACGATTGCTTTATGACTTGTAAGTCCTGCTACGCGTTCCCTGTCAAAAATGTCCAGTGGCAGATAAACATTTCCTCTGTTGTTTGGGTTTGGCATGGTTGCTACCCAGATGAACCATAAGATGGAAATAACCGCTACAACCATAGCAAGAGTAGCTCTGTCATAGTGTTGCATGAGCCAACCTGCAAGAAGTCCTCCAAAGAAGATACCTATATAGGCAAAAGTATTGGCTACCCCAAGGGCAGCACCTTTTTGGTGTACTTTGGCAAATTTGGCTACAAAACTTTGTAGAAGCGGCTCAAACATGTTGAACCCTATAAAGAAAAGTATTACACCCACAATGAAAACCCATGGTGTGGTAGCAAATCCCATTGCGATGAAGCCTAAAAATATAACGGCTACAGATATCATAAATACTTCTCTTCCTTTACCGTACTTTTCACCAAATACAGCAGCAGGACCCATGGCTAAAAGTCCAAATACCATTGCAGGCATATAGACTTTCCAGAGTTCAGCTTTTTCCCAGCCAAAACCACCAAGATCTGTTGACTGAGTCATTACCATAGGGATGATGAAAAATGCCATGGTCATAATAGAAGAGTGAAAAAGAAAAGTGATGTACATACGAGTCAGTGACTTGTCTTTAAAGACTTCTATCATCTTGGACTCTTCTTCTGCATAAGAGTGAACGATCTTTGGTGGTTTAGGTACAGCAGTAAAGAGGATACCTATTGCCATCACAGAAAGTATGGCAGTGAGCCAGAAGAGTTTGTCTATCCCCCAGAGTCCACCTACAATAGGAGCAATGATCATCGCTGCAGCAAAACTCAGTGCAATAGTCCCACCCATGATAGCCATGGCATGTGCACGTTGTTCTTCTTTTACCAAGTCAGCGATCATTGCGGAGACCACAGAACCGATAGCACCGGCTCCTTGCAGGAAACGACCCACAAGAAGCATATAGATGTTATCACTTAGTGCAGCGATCACGGAACCTATAATGAAAATAAGTAGTCCAAAGACAAGGACCTGTTTCCGTCCAAACTTATCTGACATCAGTCCAAAAGGAACTTGAAAAGCAGCCTGAGTCAGTGCATATCCACCGACAACAAGACCTGCAAGGAAAGGTGTAGCCCCTTCCAGCTCAAGTGCGTAAATGGAGAGTACAGGAAGGACAATAAAGAGTCCGAAAAATCTTAGAGCTACAATAAGACTAAGTGGCATGATCTGTTTAATCATAGTAATACCTTTAATACGATAAAATTTGTCTTATTATATAACTTAAAGGTTAACTATTGATGAAATTAGTCTTAGCAACAGGTAATAAAGGTAAATTACGCGAATTTAAACAGATGTGTCAAGATGAAGTAGTACCTTTTTCTGATTTACTGGGTGAATTTGAGATTGTAGAAGATGGAGATACTTTTGCAGCCAATGCACTCATAAAAGCACGTACGATTTATGAAAAGCTTGGGGAAGAGTATTTGGTGATCTCAGATGACAGTGGTATATCATTGCCTGTTTTGGATGGTGCACCGGGGATCTACTCTGCCAGATATGCGGGTGTTGGTGTGACAGATAAAGATAATCTTTATAAACTTATAGAAGCGGTGAAAGAAAAAGGTTTGAAATCTACACCGGCTTACTACACAGCGGCTATTGCCATTGTTTCCAAATATGGTGAGTATGTAGTACATGGCTGGATGCATGGTGATGTGATAGATGAACCCAGAGGAGAGAAAGGTTTTGGGTATGACCCGATGTTTATTCCTTCTGGAATGGAGTTGACTTTAGGTGAGTTGGAGGATGGTGTGAAGTCGAAGATTTCTCATCGTGGGAAGGCTTTGGAGTTGGCGAAGCCTATTATTAATATGTTACGAAATAAATAGGGCAACCACAAGGGATTGCCCCTACGAATAAAACCAATATCAATTAATGTAGGGG
>JAGGRU010000216.1 GCA_021159425.1 Sulfurovum sp. | reverse complement strand
CCCTACATCATACCGCCCATTCCACCCATACCAGACATATCCGGCATAGCAGGAGCAGGAGTCGGAGCTTCTTTTATGTCTGAAACTGTTGCTTCCGTTGTAAGAAGTAAGCTGGAAACAGAGGTTGCATTTTGAAGTGCAACACGAGCTACTTTCAGCGGATCAACAATACCAGCTTCGATCATATCTACATACTCACCGGTTGCAGCGTTAAATCCAAGATTCGCATCTGTCGCATGGGTAATTTTATCTGCAACAACACCAGCATCAAATCCAGCGTTCTGAGCAATTTGCTTCAGTGGAGCAAATACAGCTCTTAAGATAATGTCTGCACCTACTGCCTGATCACCTACAAGATCAAGCTTTACTGCTTGACTTGCTTTAATGAGTGCAGCACCGCCACCAATGACAATACCTTCATCTACAGCAGCTTTTGTTGCAGAGAGTGCATCATCCACTCTGTCTTTTTTCTCTTTCATTTCAGTCTCAGTGGCAGCACCTACTTTAATGACTGCAACACCACCGGAGAGTTTTGCAAGTCTCTCTTGAAGTTTCTCTTTGTCATATTCACTTGTTGTAGATTCAGTTTGTGTTCTAATTTCAGAGACTCTTGCTATTACTGCGTTCTTATCACCTTTGCCATCTACAATTACTGTATTGTCTTTGTCTATCACAACGCGTGTTGCCTGACCTAGCTCTGCCAATGTTGCTTTATCTAAACTAAGACCTAACTCTTCAGTGATCAAAGTTGCACCGGTAAGAATAGCAATGTCTTTCAACATCTCTTTTTTTCTATCACCAAAACCAGGCGCTTTCACTGCTGCGATATTGAGAACGCCTTTAAGTCTGTTAAGAACCAATGTTGCTAAAGCTTCACCTTCAAGATCATCAGAGATGATAAGGAGAGGTCTATTTGTCTGCTGTATCTGCTCAAGAACAGGAACAAGATCTTTAAGAGATGTGATTTTAGAATCAGTAATAAGGATAAGAGGATTTTCCATTTCACATGTCATTTTCTCAGTATTGGTTACAAAGTAAGGAGAGAGGTAACCTCTGTCAAACTGCATACCTTCAACAACTTCAAGATCATCATTGATCCCTTTTGCTTCTTCAACAGTGATCACACCGTCTTTCCCGACTTTCTCCATTGCTTCAGCAATAAGATTACCGATCGTTTCATCAGAGTTTGCAGAGATAGTCGCTACCTGAGCGATCTCTTTTTTATCTTTTACCTCTTTGGAGATCTTTTTGAGTTCTTCAATGATCGCCGCAGAAGCTTTATCCATACCTCTTTTAACTTCAATAGGGTTTGCTCCCGCAGTGATGTTTCTGAGACCTTCTTTGAAGATGGAGTGTGCCAATATGGTTGCAGTAGTTGTACCGTCACCTGCTTCATCAGCAGTGTTGCTTGCTACTTCTTTTACCAATTGTGCGCCCATGTTTTCCAAGCTGTCAACCAACTCGATCTCTCTTGCCACAGATACACCATCTTTAGTAATATGCGGTGCACCAAAACTCTTTTGGATCAGTACATTACGACCTCTGGGACCCATAGTTACTTTTACTGCATCAGTAAGTTTTCTAACACCCTCATAGAGTCCGTTTCTTGCTTGGTCTGAAAAAAATATTTCTTTTGCCATAATAAATCTCCTTAGTGATTATTTAATAAGTCCAAGGACTTCTTTACTCAATAATATAAGGTATTCAGAACCTTCTATTGTAATTTCCATACCTGAAAAGTCTGCAAAGACTACTGTATCACCTTCAGAGATACCGTCTTCTTTCGCATCAGGACCGACTGCGATCACTTTTCCCTGTAAAGGTTTTTGTTTTGCTGTATCAGGAATAATGATCCCCGACGCTGTTGTATTTGATTGTTCTTCACGTTCTACAAGAACTCTGTTAGCCAATGGTATAAATGCCATATTAGCTCCTTCATATATGATATATTTTTGTGTTGCTATTGTAGTGACTTTTTTATAATATGTCAATGAGTTGTTTTAAATTATTTAATATTTATGAGTCACTATGACTAAACTATAGAATTTTTACTAAATATTATTATTTTTTTACTATTTTTTAAAAAAAATCATTGACAATAAAGGTATCTTTTGATAAAATTCCGACTCTTCATTAGTGGTAAGGTAGCTCAGCCGGTTAGAGCGCTGGTCTCATAAGCCGGAGGTCGAGGGTTCGAGTCCCTCTCTTACTACCACTTCTAATGATAACAATCCCCTATATAACAGCATTTCAAGCCATTTTATCTTGTTCAAATTTTATAAAAGTCAGTTTATATGACTATTGGATATAATTCTTTCAGTAAAGATAAAAATCATAAATAGAGTAGGGTATTATCTGAGTGAGTGAATATTATACAAGACTTCAAAAATTACAAAAAGATTTTAAAGAGATCAAAATAAAAAAAGCCAATAAGTGGGAGTTTAAACCACATCAACAGGCAATGTATGATTTTGTAATGCAGTCAAGGAGAAACACCACTTTTACAATCAATGAATATACCATTACTATCAATATTGGTAATGAGAACTTTGGTTTTATGCATATAATTTTGAGACATTTTTGTGATGGCTGCGATGGAGAGATCACAGCAAAAGATATTTTAAATATAGGCTATGTAATCAAGAATAATATTACTGTACCATCCAAGAAGAAGGGCAGGGTGAATTTTATTCAGACAAAAGAAAATGGTGAGAAATATACTGTTGTGCTAACTAAACAGAATCCGAATGATTTGATTTTTACATTTTTTAGTAGTAAGTAGAAGTATGGAAAAGGGACAAACAACTTGGAACCACCACTTAGGTTCTCCACTTGGGCTTGTTTGCAATCCCTTTTCACGACAAGCTGAAAGGCTGCCACTAAAATTAAATAAATATTTAACTTTAATAGCAACCCATACAACTTGCTTACATGATGATTATATCAAATAACCTTTTGAAAGTCAAGATATCGTCTTTTAAGTGATATTTATCTTGGTAAGAAATCATTAATACATAATGCATGTA
>JAGGRU010000226.1 GCA_021159425.1 Sulfurovum sp. | reverse complement strand
CGGTTACTCCAGCGATAACTAACGTTAGCATCATAGCAAACTGTAAAAGAAATGCCAGCTTTAACATTCCCATTCCTGCTGCCATCATGACAAAACCAAGTATACTTGCTTGAACTAATCGTTGTATTTTTTCAGCACACATCTAAAAATCCTTGTAAAAAATTGATGATATTATAGCAGGTTTTAGCTGTTTAACTTACGTCCAAGTTTTGCTTCCACAGAACCAACCTTCTTGTTAAGTCTGCCTACCGGACCTTTTCTATAATCGATCTTTATGGAGCTGTATACACGGTCACAATCTATTTGCAATTCTCCATAGGCTTTGTTGATAACCGCCAACACTTCTTCAACAGTTTCACCCTCTATGAGCGTACCCATAGGAGTGAGTTGATACTCCAATCCACTTTTGTCTACAATATCCAATACTCTTGCCACAAAGGCACTTTTACTTTGGGTCTGTTCTGTTGGGAACATTGAAAATTCCAATAAAGCACTCATCGGTACTCCTTATTTTTTCATCGATCATAGCAAATAAAAACCTAGAGTTATGTTAATTATGTGCTATAATTCTTTAAAAAGAGAAATAGTATAGGAAAGAATGAGAGAGAGAAAATTACAATACCTGATCTATCTTACATGTGTAGTTCTAATGACTGGTTGTACGAAAGAAATCGACAAAATAGTAGTACCGATCCATCGTGCCTCTGAAAATATACATACTTCAACAGAGGATATGGACATGCCTGACATAGAAGTGATCCCCGGTGCTGAATTCCATTTTAAAGATAGTAAAATAGTCCTTGAAAAAAAGTTCTAAAAAGGAAAAGAAGAGATGATCATCATTGGAGCAGGAGCAACAGGCTTGTGTGCAGCGATCACTGTAGCAAGGGCAGGGCGGAAAGTTACTTTACTTGAACAAAACAGCAAGATCGGTAAGAAGATTCTTGTTTCAGGAAACGGAAAATGCAATATCGATAACCGGTATATAGACAACAAACGTTTTCATTCGCAAGATCCTAAGTTCATCGAAGAAGTATTGAATGGATACGATTATAAAAGTGTAGAAAGCTTTTTCGCATCCATAGGACTTGAACTCATTGAGGGCAAAGAAGGAAAAATGTTTCCTATGTCTTTGCAAGCATCTTCTGTTGTCGAACTTTTAGAGTATGAAGCAAAGAGAGCAGGGGTGCAGATAATTTGTGACTGTGCTGTGACTTCCATAGATAAAAAAGATAATACATTTACAGTAGAAACTTCCCAAGGTATAAAAACCTGTGAAAAACTGCTCATAGCTTCCGGTTCTCCTGCAGCTCCACAACTTGGAGGCTCCAACTCCGGGTATGCCTTTGCCACAAAGATGGGACATACACTCATACCACGCCATCCCTCACTTGTACAACTCTGTTCTGAAGAGACATGGGTCAAAGAGTGTGCAGGAGTCAAAGTAGCCGGATCAGCACAACTCTATGCCAATGGTGAATACATCACAGAAAAAAAAGGTGACCTCCTTTTCACCAACTACGGTATAAGCGGACTGGCCATACTAGACCTAAGTCGAGAAGTCAGCATACACTTAGCCAACTATGACTATTGTGAACTCAACCTGGATCTTATACCGGAACTGAGCAAAGAGAAACTTACGAACTTGCTACTAAAGCGAATACAAGAGGATAGTGATAAACCTCTATCCCTCTGGCTCCAAGGAGTGATAAATAAAAAACTCATACCTGTCATTTTAAAACAGTCCAAATGCAAAGCAAACATAGAAAAAGAATTAAACAGAAAAGAGATCAATAAGATAGTGCATACCATCAAAAATCTAAAACTAAGCATTAATGACACCAAAGGGTTTAAAGGTGCAGAAGTAGCCACAGGTGGCATAAACACCACAGAAGTAAATCCAAAAACAATGGAATCAAAACTCATACCCAATCTTTTCTTTGCAGGAGAAATACTGGATGTTGATGGAGACAGGGGAGGGTTTAACTTTCATTTTGCCTGGGTGACAGGGATGAAGATAGGAACAAATAACCTGTAGGGTCGGTTTACCGACCACAATAAGATATATAGATGAAAGTTAAGGTCGGTAAACCGACCCTACATGTATATAATACAACTAAGATTATTTAGAGTTTTTCTTGTCTCTTGCTGCTCTTTTTCTTACCACCGGATCAAGTGATCTTTTACGAATTCTTACAGAAAGTGGTGTAATCTCTATAAGCTCATCATCTTCGATCCACTCCATTGCAGACTCAAGTGTAATTGCTCTTGGTGTTACAAGTTTAATAGCATCATCTGCACCGGATGTTCTCATGTTTGTAAGTTGTTTCCCTTTAAGTGGGTTCACATCTAAGTCTCCTGGTCTTGCAGACTCACCGATAACCATACCTGAGTATACTTTGTCTTGTGGGCTGATGAACATAGTACCACGTGACTGAAGGTTGAAAATAGAGAACGCAACTGCTTCACCGTCATCCATAGAAACCAATGCTCCCGGAGTTCTAGAGACAACTGTACCTGAGTAAGGTCTGTACTCCAGGTAAGAGTGGTTCATGATACCTTCACCTTTAGTGTCTGTCAGGAATTCATTTCTAAACCCGATAAGCCCACGTGCAGGGATCTCAAACTCTAGTCTGATAGTACCATCAGGCATAGGCGTAAGTGAAGTCATGTTTGCTTTTCTTTTACCTAGTTTCTCTATGGCAACACCTTGGAACTCTTCTGGAACATCAACAACCAAGTGTTCAAATGGCTCCATTTTTACACCATTTTCTTCTCTAGTTACAACTTCCGGACGTGCAAGCATAAACTCAAAACCTTCACGTCTCATGTTCTCTGCCAAAATACCGATCTGAAGCTCACCACGACCTGAAACCTTGAATGACGCATCACCCATTGGCTCCATACGCATTGCGATGTTTGTCTCCATCTCTTTTTCAAGTCTTTCAGAAATTTTATTAGAAGTTACGTGTTTACCTTCCTGTCCAGCTAAAGGTCCATTGTTTACAGACATGATAACTGAAAGTGTAGGCTCTTCAACGTGCATAGGATCAA
>JAGGRU010000287.1 GCA_021159425.1 Sulfurovum sp. | reverse complement strand
CGCCATCTCTATCGCTTCATCGATGTCTCTTACATTTCCATCAACAAAAAGTGCAAATGCCGCATTAAGAATAATAATATCTCTTTTGGCACCCTGTTCAACTCCTGAAAATATATCTCTTGTAATTTGCGCATTGAATAGTGCATCACCACCAAGTATGGCTTCTTTTTCTGCGAATTTAAATCCTAAAGTTTCAGGATTTATCTCCCCTTCTGAAATACGATCTGACTCCACATAAGCAAAAGAGCTGTTACCCGCAAGAGAAAGTTCATCCATACCATCGTGAGAACTTACAACATAAGCTCTTTTGGTATCCAGTTCAAGAAGTGCCTCAGCCATACGTTTTATATAAGAAGGATCAAAAACACCCAAAAAGTATTTCCTTGCAGCTGCCGGATTCGTCAATGGACCCAAAAGATTAAAGATCGTTCTATGCTCTATCGATTTTCGTATAGGCATAATATGCTTCATAGCCGGATGATGGTCAGTAGCAGGAAAAAAACAGAATCCTGTCTCTTCAAGCATTTTTATTTTGTTCTCTGTGCTCAGATCCAAATTGATACCAAGTGCTTCAAGCACATCGGTTGCACCGGAATTAGAAGTAATGCTTCTATTCCCATGTTTCGCCACCACACGTCCCAAGGAAGCCAAAAGCAGTGAAACTGTAGTCGAAATATTGAAGCTTCCGCTTTTATCTCCACCTGTTCCTACAATATCTATGGCTTTTTCACGTAAGTCATCAGGCAGAGGAATTTTTATAGAATGTTCACGCATCACAGAAGCTGCTGCAGCAATATCTGAACCACTCTCACCTTTTTCATAAAGATTTATTAAAAAAGTACGTGCTTCATTTGTTGTCATTTCATTGTTAAACAGTTTTTCAAATCGTTCTTTAATATTCATCATATTCTCCGTAGGGTCGATTTATCGACCTTTTCATTTTTGGTCGGTAAACCGACCCTACAATTCTTTAACATAATTCTCTTTTTGACTTTTGGGAATGGTCTTGGTAGTAGGTATCTGCAATACTTCATAATGTTTTGCACCTTTAAGATATTCTATCGTCACTTTATCACCTATTTTAACATCTTTAGAAGCTTTAGCTTTCATTCCATTCACCAGTACAACACCCGACTTCAACATATCCGTAGCGATCGTACGACGTTTTACTACATTTACCGCACTTAACCATTTATCTACACGCATAATACAACCCTTCATCATCATCTTATTTCTCACAAAGTCCGTAGGGTCGGTTTACCGACCATTAAATGTGTAAAATATCAATTGGTCGGTAAACCGACCCTACGTAATATACCTACTGTTTGAACATTTCCTCTGCCAATTTTGCCTCCATGACACCCTTCATTGTAAGGCTCTCATTGGAAATATACTGTTCATCTCTTAATATCTTAAAAACCTGTTTACACTCTTTCATCTCAAACATACCAGTCTCAACCAGCATCTTTTGAATATCCAAAAGTGTCTCTTCCGGCTCTTTTTTCATCACAGCCAAAAGACAAACACGTTCAACTACATTTTCTTCATTCATATATTACCTTATTTGGTCGGTAAACCGACCCTACATGAGCTTAATTAACCGTAGGGTCGGTTCACCGACCAGATTACGATAGTTTAATGCAAATCTTCGTTAAGTACAACTTCTCTCGTAGATCTTCTTACAATGTATTCACCTGTTGTTGAATCTTGTCTAAAGTGAAGACCGTTAAGCCCCTGGAATTCATCTGCTCTGAATAATGTTTTGTCATCCAATGTCGCATCCGGGTTTGCAGCTTTAATTTTTTCCAACTCTTCAGGAGCCACTTTTACTTTAGTACCGGCAAAAATAGCGATACCACCATCAATGATACAGGCATCACCAAGTGGAATACCACAAGTAGAGTTTGCACCAAGGAGTGTATTTTCACCAATGCTGATAGGGTTACCGTCCGTACCACTTAGTACACCAAGAATACTCGCACCACCTCCAACATCTGAACCTGCACCTACGATAGCAGAGGAAGAGATACGACCTTCAACCATTACAGGTCCAAGTGTTCCTGCATTGAAGTTAATGTATGACGCGCCAGGCATTACGGTTGTACCTGCTGCCAGTTGTGCGCCCATTCTTACTTTTGATGCTTCCAGGATTCTTGTGTTGTCTGCAGGAATTACATGCTGCAGGTATCTTGGAAATTTATCTACTGAGTCAACTGTCGGGTACGTACCGTTAAGTTTCATCTCTATTTCATTGTCTCTTAAGTAGTCAAGTTCATAAGGTGTATTGCCAACCCATGCGACATTTGACAAGATCCCGAATGCACCATTGAGATTTACTGTTCTCAATGCTGCTTTAGAAAGCGAGAGTGCATAAAGTTTCAAGTAAACTGCTTCTACAGACTCAGCATTTGCATCTTCAAACAAAAATACAATTCTAAAGTTTTTGGCAATATCTTCCATTTCTGAAAGTGTTTTGACCACCTGAACATTTTTATGTGCATCACCTGTTGCTTCTGCAAGGTATGGAGCAAATGCTGCCATACAATTTTGAACAAAGTTGTCATTGATCGTTGCTACAAATTCAGAACCCGAAAAGTCTACAGTACATTTTGCCTCTTGAAGTGCTTTAATGAAAACAGCTGCAGAACCAAAATTCTCTTTCCAGTTAATAAGCCCAAAATTCGCCTGAAGTACTTTTTCAGCATTTTTCTGACCTCTGTCAACTCTGGCAATACCAAATGCCATAGGCTCTCTATAACCCTCTTGTGAAGTAACTTCTGTTACCAATGCTTTAAATGCGTCTGTTGATGTAACTGTTTCAATTGCCATAAATGCTCCTAAATGTAATAAAAATAATTTAGAAAGATTATACAGAATTTTATTTAAAATAGTGTAAAATCCCGCCATGAAACACTTAAGAGGCTACACTAAACGCTACTTTTCATTAGCAATTATTGCGATGTACTCCACTTTACATAAGTTGAGTAGACTTGACAGCAATTACCAGTACCTGAAATTTGCCT
>JAGGRU010000362.1 GCA_021159425.1 Sulfurovum sp. | reverse complement strand
ACCAGAAGTTTGCCGTTTTTGGATAGAAAAAAATCTGTTTTTGTGCTATACTATTTTATATTAACTGAAAATAATTGGGAAAATAATGTTTGAATGGAGAATTATGAAACACACAAAACTTCAGGCAGTATGTATGCTGTCATGCCTTGCCGTATCAGCTTCATGGGCGACTAACGGAACCTTTAATCACGGTGTTGGACAAAAAGCACAGGGAATGGGTGGTGCAGGACCTTTAATCACGGTGTTGGACAAAAAGCACAGGGAATGGGTGGTGCAGGCATTGCCTTTCCACAGGACTCACTTGCTGCGGGGACTAACCCTGCCGGTATGGTTATGGTGGGTGATCGAATGGATGCAGCGTTAACGATTTTCAGACCGGTTCGTGATGCGAAACGTACCGGAAGCCTTATATCTGCTTTTGACGGTAACTTTGACGGCAATGATGAAGAGTTGTTTCCCATGCCGGAATTTGGGTATAACAAAATGATTAATGAGACGACATCATTTGGTGTATCGGTATTTGGTAACGGAGGGATGAATACGAGCTACAGCGACGGAATTTCCATGTTCAACGGAGTTTCTGAATTTCCCACCTTCACAGGTATGAACCTGATGCAATTGTACATTGTGCCAACGGTTGCCTGGAAACTAAATGACAATCACAGTTTTGGTATAGGTATTAACCTTGTCGGGCAGGCATTGGAAATAGAAGGTCTTCAGAACTTTGATAGACCAGGAGTTAGCAAATATCCTGGCAAGGTTACTGATAATGGTATGGATTATTCATATGGTGCAGGGTTACGCCTGGGATGGATCGGGAAGATAAATGATTGGCTATCTCTGGGTGCGACTTATCAGACGAAGGTTTCCATGAGTAATTTTGATGATTACAAAGGTATGCTTGCAGAGGGAGGAGGATTTGATATTCCCGAAACGTATGGTGCCGGTCTTGTGATCACTGCTATACCGAAATTAACCATTGCATTTGATGTTGTGCAGATAAATTTCAGTGATACTAACTCTATGGGGAATGGTGGACCATCCACTAATACTGACTGGCTTCCATTAGGTAGTTCCAACGGTGCAGGATTTGGCTGGGATGACCAGACTGTTTACAAGCTTGGTCTTGCGTATCAACTGAATCCTGATTGGGTTGTACGAACCGGTTATAACCATGGAGATTCACCCATAAACGAAAAGGAAACCCTGCTTAATACGCTTGCCCCTGCAACCGTAGAAGATCACCTGACACTCGGAGCTACTTGGAGAATTGATGAGGAAAGTGAACTGACTTTCCACTATATGCATGCGTTCGAGAATGAAATAAAAGGCAGAAGTTCCTCATTGGTGCCTTTCCCTCCTGGCATCGAGACAGGTGAAACAGATATCAAAATGTATCAGGATACATTTGGTGTAGGCTATAGCTGGATATTTTAAAGATGACTTTTAATTTCATTGAAGTTAAGTTTTGTTTTTCGGATAGACGGGAATATGATTTTCTGCTAAACTTTTAATAACTTTTAGTATATAATAATAGAAAAAATTATTTATAGGAATAATATGTTTGAACTGGTAACTATTTTACTTTTGTTGTCTATGCTGATAACACTTTACCGATTTCTAAAAGGTCCTACACTTGGTGACAGGGTTGTAGCCTTTGATGTTATGAACATCATGGGTGTTTCTCTTTTGGTGCTTTTGGCTCTATACTTTCAAAGAAGTTTATACCTTGATATTGCCCTTGTTTTTGGACTTATCGGTTTTTTAGGCAGTACTATTTTTGGCCGATACATAGAAAAAGGGATATAGATGATGGTCTATTTAGGATACATGTTTATTTTCTTTGGGGTGATAGCTTTTTTGATCTCTGCCATAGGACTTGTAAGAATGCCTGATATTTATACCCGTATGCATGCAGGAACCAAAGCGACAACTATGGGGATTGTTTTAGTTGTTGTGGGTGCTATCTGTATAGAACCATCCTGGGCTTGGAAATTGATACTCTTAGCAGTTTTTATACTCCTTACCAATCCTCTCTCCTCATCAGTCATTGCCAGAGCTTCACATAGTGATGGGGCTACTTTGGAATCAGATGAATTAAAAGAGGTGCAAAAATGACAGGACTTATTATTTTGCTAACATTTATGGGTCTTATCATTGTTTCCTTTGCTGTCATAACTCAGAAAAAACTGGCAGATTCTATTATTCTTTTTATGGGTATGGGACTGGGGTCTGTGGTTCTTTTTTTCATATTTAAAGCACCGGATGTTGCATTGACTGAAGCGGTGATCTCTGCAGGGATCTCTTCGCTCATATTTTTAATGGCACTTAAGCATTTAGGGGAGCAAAGATGAATTTGAAAAGAGAACTCCCTACGACAACATTAAGTGGTTTTGCACTTTCCGGACTTTTAGTTTTAACGATCTTGAATATTTTGCTTCAAAATATGCCAACTAAGATCCAAACTGCCGGAGATGCACTTCTAAAACTTAATGCGACTGAAGGTGTAGCAAATGCAGTCACAACGGTGGTCGTTTTCTTCAGGGGTTTTGATACGCTGGGAGAGATCGCTGTGTTGTTCATTGCCTCTTTGGGAATTGGATTAATGCTTCATTCAAACGCCAAGTGCAACATAAAAGTCGAAAGTAATTTCATGCTCCAAACCGCTTCTACACTGCTTTTTCCCATTATACTGCTATTTGGCGTTTATGTTATGATCTATGGTCACTTAAGCCCCGGTGGTGGTTTTCAGGGTGGGGTTATCATCGCATCTGCTGTGCTGCTTCTGCTTATTTCACATAAAGAGTTTGAAGTACCGCATTCCGTGATCGTTGCACTTGAAACCTTTGCCGGAGTGAGTTATGTACTTATAGGGCTTATCGGGCTTTTTGTGTTAGATACGTTTTTAGGAAACTTCCTCCCTCATGATATTTCACAAATGGGGCTGTTGCTCAGCGGTGGGATCATCCCTCTTATCTATATTATCGTCGGTATCAAAGTGGGATCTGAAATGAGTATGATCGTACAAAACCTGATCAAAAGGGATCATGATGTTTGAGTTTTTTAATCAGCC
>JAGGRU010000186.1 GCA_021159425.1 Sulfurovum sp. | reverse complement strand
TAAGCATCAAAAAGAGAATTAATGATCGGGTCAGTAGTAAGGCTATCACAGAGGCAATTGCAAGCATAACAGAGAGTATTAATATTATCAAATATGATAAATTGAACTATTCATACTCCTATTATACTACTCTTCTACATCTGCCAAAGTCAAAGCAAAAAGTACATTCACCCCATGCTGCATCAATACTTTTTGTGCTTCCTGTAACGTTATACCTGTAGTGATGATGTCATCTACCAGTATGACATCAATGTCACTTTTACCGGTATAGACAAAGTCTCTTGGATGTTCCAAACGATACTGTAAACTCTTACCCGAATAATTCACCCTGTTTTGTGCTAAAAGTACAGCATGTTGAGGGATGGAGTGTTTAACATTCATTTCACGTGTCAGCAATGCAACATGAGCGTAACCTCTTTTAACAATTTCATCTATACCTACGATATAAACATCAGAGTCTACATTTTCAACGAACTCTTCTATGAACGGTTTCAAAGTCATCTTCGCCAATGCTTTGTAAATACGATAGCCTTCAGGCTTGTGTTTGCTGTGCAGAAGTGATTCCAATGTAGAGTAACGGAAGAAACTGATGACATCCATAGTACCAACTTTTCTTGTTTTTATGGTAGGCACAAAGAGTTGATCTTTGCAGGTTTTACAGATGATCTTCAGGCTTAGTTTTGAACATGAAAAACAACGCATTTTTATCCTTTGTAGGTCGGAGTGCCCTCACCCCGACATAAATATCATTGACAAATCACTACCATACACATGTCATTTATAGGGGAACCCTATTTTGTATTTAATATATATTTATGCTAATTCATGTCGGAGTAAGGGTACTCCGACCTACGGCACAATTTCTCTCAACGCTTCAACAGCTCCCATTGGCAGTTCTATCTCTGCTCCGAAACTCTCTCGTGGATTAATACGTATGACCGGTATAGAAAACCTTTTTGCTATTTGATCTGAAGTATTCCTTACTGTTGGTACTGCTGTTCCAGCCCCTATTTCAACAATGACAAGCTTACCACCCTCTTCTTCTATGGTATCCATCCATGTAACGAGTCTTTCTCTTTGTCCATTGGTCCGTGCATATTCCCAGCCAAAGTCTCCGAACATCAGTATGTTTGGTCTTGCCATCGCTCCACAGAAAGGACAGGAAGGCAATGGTTCTTTTGCTTTAAAGTCCTCTTCTATCTCTATGAAAGTATCATCCGAAGACCATAACATTCCTTCACAGTTATCGATACATTGCAGGTTATGGATGGAGCCATGACACTCCATGACACGTTCATCTTTAAAACCAGCTATTTGAAACTGTCCATCTACATTTGAGGTAAATATAAAGGCTCCATATTTTTTAGTATCAGACAGCTCTAAAAGCTTAGTGAAACCTTTATGAGGCACAGTATCACGGTAAAGATGAAGCCTGTGACCATAAAAAGCCCAGGCTAATTGAGGGTTCGACTCAAACCCTTCAGGGTTAGCCATCTCTTCAAAGTTCAATCCTAACTCTTTAGCTTTAGGATAGGCATTCCAAAACCCTTCAACACCTCTAAAATCAGGCAAGCCGGAGTCAACACCCATCCCTGCTCCCGCAGTAATGAAAATGGCATCTGCTTCTTCTAGTAATTGTTTTGCTTTTTGTAAGTTTTCTGTGATGTTCATAAGAAGATTATAGCATATAGATCAATATATCAATGGGACAAACACAAATCCATAAAACTCTTCTTTCTCTACATAGGTATCTGAAACCTTTTTGAATTTGAAGATGGAGTTTTTTACGGGTATTACTAAAATACCACCTATCTTCAACTGCAAAAAGAGTTCTTTCGGAATTTCATCTGCAGATGCAGAGACAAGGATCCTGTCGAACTTTTCACCCGGCAGACCTAGTTTCTCTCCTGCTCTTTGGATGTGGCAGTAACTGCCAAACTGAAGTTTTGAGAGGTTCTTTTCTCCCTGTTCTACCAATGCGTCCATTCTTTCAAGCCCTGTAACACTCCCTTTTTCTCCCACAATATGGCAAAGCAGTGCTGTTGTCCATCCTGAACCCGAACCAATATCAAGTACTTTATCTCCCTCTCCCGAATCAAGCTGTTCTAACATGAATGCCACAGTCGAAGGCTGAGAGATCGTTTGGTTATTTCCTATGGGTAATGGGGCATCCACATAGATATGCTCTGTAAATGACTCGGGTACAAAATATTTTCTATCAACTACTCTAAATGCATCAATGATCTGTGGACTCTCCACCCTGTCAGACAAGATCATCGCATTGATGAGTGCTTGCATATTTTTCATACAGACTCTGATGCATAAAATATTTTAGAACGACATATCATGACCATACACCTTCGATCACTCTGTCACAATTAGGACAGTGTCCTTCTTTTAAATTATTGACCGTCACTGTGTATCCTGTACGGTCTATAAGTAGTTCATTGCATTTTGGACAGTAAGTATCACCATGTACAGGGACATTCCCAAGATAAATATACTCAAGTCCTGCTTGTTGACCTATTTTTTTAGCACGCTGCAGTGTTTCAAGTTTAGTAGCATCGTGATCCAGCATTTTATAGTCCGGATGAAAAGCAGATAAGTGCCAAGGGACATGCTTCCCAAGTTCATTGGCTATGAACTCTGCCATCTCCGTCAGATCTTTGTCACTGTCATTGTCCCCTTCAATGAGCAGTGTGGTAACCTCGACCCAGATCCCTTCAGCTACCATTCTTCTAAGAGTATCTTTAACTGCTTCGAGTCCGCCTTTGAGTACCTTCTTATAGTAAGCATCATCCCAGCTTTTAAGGTCTATATTGGCAGCATCTACCCAGCTTGCCATGTCTTCTACGATCTCTGCAGATTCAAAACCATTGCTTACAAAAATGTTTTTGAGTCCTTTCTCTTTTGCAATGACACCAATATCTTTTGCATAAGGGTAGAAGATCGTAGGTTCATTGTAGGTATAGGCTATCGACTCAGCTCCATGTTCGAGTGCCAACTCTACCATTTGTTCAGGACTTACTTCTATCTCTTTGTTTACCTTGGTCTCTTGAGAGATATCCCAGTTCTGACAAAATGGACATT
>JAGGRU010000318.1 GCA_021159425.1 Sulfurovum sp. | reverse complement strand
CATCTGCAAATGCAGCTGTCATTGGTATTATAGATAGTCCAAGTGCCATGGCACCTGCACTGATTATATTTTTTTTCACAAATTTTCCTTTTTGAATCACCAGCGATGCTGATGATTATTTTACGATTCTAGTTTTACTCAACCAAGCTGGTGTTTTTGAATCACTAGGTTTACCTGGATTCATATCTATCCCTTTTAGTTTAGGCGGATTAGGGACTGGGGCAAGCATGCTTGTTTTGGCTTGTCGTATAACGATCTGCTCAGGTGTAACGTTAATGACAGAAAGATCATGTGCAAGCATCACTGGACCATCGTAAGTTGTTCTCAATTTTTTAAAAGCATTGTCTATATTAGTATCACCTAAGATGTAGTGAGAACCTACGCCTATACCAGGTTTTGCAATACTAAAAACAAGCCCAAGCTCTTCTGGAACAGTATGTTCATTTATTACATTTTTTGCAAGTTCAAGCGGCAGCTTCGAATGGACTGCAAAGTCTTCAGGAGAAGGGAGAACCTCGTGGATAAATATATCTGCTCCTTTAGCCTGTTCAGCCTCAAAAGTACTTGGCTCACTGTCGGCAGTATATACAAAGGAAAGACCTTTCCACTCAAGACGGTAACCTAGTGATCCCTCGATACAGTGAACGACAGGAAAGGCATAGATCTTCACATCATTTTCGTTATAAACAAGCTGACGTGGATTTTCAGGGCTGAACTTACTTGAATCGATTTCAGTAGTAGTAATCGTCGTTCCACCAGTTGGCAAGACGTGTCGTTTACTCTGTACATGCCACTCAGCAGCTTTTCTTACGTTTTCTGTAAATGCTGCTGTGCCCAGTTCAGGTGTAGTACCTGATGGTCCCCATACACGAAGAGGTGTATTACGACCCCAACCCATAGCATCAAAAAGAGGGAAAATACCGCCACAATGATCCAAATGAAGGTGATTGATAAAAACCTTATCGAGCAGCGCAGGATATTTTTTGAGTGTAATTCCTTTTTTCTTGGCTATAACAGGTGTCTTTGTGATAGGTTGTCCACTAAGAGGTGTTGGGTAACCATCTTTTGTGAGAGACGCCTCTCGTGGAAAACGAAAGTCCTCAAATGAAGCAGGAGAAGCAGCAAAAGCAGAGGTACCTAAAATACCTACTAATAATCCGCAACCTACAAGTTTATGTGTTATACTTATTGTTAGATTCATGATCTTCCTTATTTTTTTTTGAACTAAATTATTATAGGATAAGAAGGAAGATTCAAACATCAAAAATCAATCAAAGTAAACATATGTCAAAAAACTTTTTTATAAAACAAACATTCACTAACTTCCATGAGATGACAGAGATATTGACGCATTGGGATGTAGAGATAAGACAACTTGAACCTTCCGTTGTTAATGATACAGTGACACTGCTAAAGGCAAAAGATATCTACCTTGGTCAATTCCAGTTTACTGGGAAAACGCATCAAAAAGGTGAATTTCCACCGGGAAGAACTTTTGTCTTTCACTGTGGAGAGGATTCAAATATCCGCTGGCGCAATAAAGACGTTTCCTCCGATTCTTTAATGATCTGCCCTATAGGTGCTAAGTTAGATGCTGTAACAAAAGGAACCCCTGCTTCTCCTCATGCCATTACTCTTCCTGAAGAATTAATGCTTTCACGACTTCAAAACAAAGAACAGGAATACTATAAGGAGTTAGTCGCAGCACATGACCTTATACCTGTGGATCCAAACAAGATCAAAACAGTAAAGGATATTTTTGATAAATATATGGAAGGTGCTGAAGAGGACCCTAAACTTATTGAGTCAAATAATTATCAAAGCTGTCTTGAAGAAGAGTTGATCTCAGCACTTATTGAGGCACTTTTTTCATATGAAAGCTATAATTCCCCCGACACAGACACTGCACTTTCTAGCATCTGGGAAAAACTTGAAAACTACATGGAAACACACAAAGACAAGCCTTTTAAAGTGAGTGAACTTAGTCAAGCAATAGCAGTAAGTGAGAGCACGCTTAATCGTCTTTTTAATGCAAAATTTGGAATTTCTCCAAAATCCTATCTAATTAAACTACGACTCAATGCTGTTTATCAAGATTTAAAGCAGTCTTCTCCAGACAAAATAAAGATCTATATGATTGCAAATAAGTGGGGGTTCTGGCATATGGGTCAATTTGCGGCAGATTATCGTAAACTTTTTGGTGAACTGCCCATGGAAACTTTAGATAAGTCATATGACTAATTGGTGTAACTCCAGAGATAAAAATATATTTGATTGTTTTTTGATGTCCTAAAATAGGTTTATTAAGTATGATTTTCAAAAAAAATAGGAAATTTTAACATGCTTAATAAAAAACAAGTTTTCAGTTTACTCTTTTCCACAATGACTGTACTCATCCACGCGGAAGAACCGGAAAATGCATCAAACCCTTTAGCGGCAGTCAGCAATACAGATTTGCGTGTAAAATATTTTGATTTTGATAATGCACATGGAATAGACTATTATATTGACGGGGCGACAATGCTTAGTCCTAAATTAAAACTCAAATATGAACTCCACTATTGGAATACGAATATTTCTGGAAACGATGAACAAAACCTTGAATCTGTTTCAGCAAAACTTATCTATTTCCCAAAAGAAGGGAAAATTGGCGATATCCCTTATAGAATAGCTATGGGAACCGAATGGCACAAAGATTTGGGAGATATAGACAAAGGTATCGGTATAGACGCAGATACTATCTCGGTTTTTTTTGGAGCTGCCATGGGTATTAGTAAGAATCTAACGCTTATACCACTGATTGAACATTATGAAAGTTACAGTGGAAATGATTTTAGTATGACAGCAGCAAGGGTTATAGCTATTCAAACACTTCCTTCTCAATACTGGT
Organism: Sulfurovum sp.; assembly: GCA_021159425.1. Classification (GTDB taxonomy): domain Bacteria; phylum Campylobacterota; class Campylobacteria; order Campylobacterales; family Sulfurovaceae; genus Sulfurovum. The sequence goes on along the minus strand of JAGGRU010000318.1, from coordinate 211 downwards.
TAAAATATGATTTAAAAGTTCCTTATGTTTGGGACACAAAAACAGTCCCAGCCGCTTTTGAGTTTCAAATTGGAAAGAATTTCTCTAAATCTTTTGGTATGTATACTGACTTACAGGCAGGTCTCGGTGGAGACAAACCTTACAACACAGCTATAGGGTTGGGTATACGCTTTAATTACTGATTATATAAGGTTTAGCCTTTTAGGTTTAT
>JAGGRU010000402.1 GCA_021159425.1 Sulfurovum sp. | reverse complement strand
CAATCCTGACACTCTATTTCTACTGCACCTAGATTGGCACCCACATTAAACCCATCACCATGATGGTCTATGGAAGTATGGCAATCCTGACACAACATCCCTTTAGAGTAATGAATATCTTCCTGTAGGTGCATATAACGCTTGGTATGAAGTTTGGGTTGTCCATTTCCTTCGGAGTCAAAAGGTGCCTGATACTCTGTTTCCATAAGCCCCTGATAAGAGACACCAATACGCTTACCACGGTTATGACAAGTGGTACAAGTCTCTACAGGAATACCCGAATAGTTATTGTCATGAACCTGTACCTTTACTTTACGTGAAGACTGAATGGAGTGCACAAGAAGATGCCCCTGCTCTTTAGAGATATTTTTATCTCCACCCTCATAATATCCCTCATTTGAGTAAGGAATATGACAGGAAGAACACCCTATACCCCTAAAATCACCACGTCGCTTACGCCCTTTTCCCGTAGTATGACAACGAAGACACTCTTGACGTAAATAGGTATATACAGAAAGGCTTGGATCTTTTTCTATCTCATCTGCTGTAGGCGCGGGTGGGAGTTCATGCATCTCTTTTGGAAAACCTTGAGGTTCCGTAACCCTCAACTCTTGCATATATTTATCATAGACTTTTGTACCTATACGCTGATGGATATCTTTGTTTCCAAAGTTACTATGATTATGATCATAGCCGTCTTTTGCACCAAAGCCCCAAAGTGCCCCATGGATCTTTCCTGCTTCTGTAGCCATAAGATTATTCCATTGTGATTTTATCTGTTGTGGATGGCACATACCGCATGTATGTTCATTGATCCATGGACTTCCAGGTGCGGAGTAAAAGGCTTTGGGACCTTTATTGCTTTTAAAATATTCCAATGTTCCGGAATGGGCTTCCTCTTTTTTTACTGCTTCAGGGTTTCCTCCATGACAGACAACACAGTCATTTTTTGAAGCTCCTGCTTTCTTTGCCACCTTAAAGATCTCTTTCATCATGTTTGAATTTGGATCACGTATATCTTCTATGCCTTTATGGCAAGTAAGGCACGAATTACCTGCCTGTAATAAAAAAGGTATAAATAGTAATAAAAATAGTATTCTTCTCATAAGGTTTCCTCGAAATTCTTTATAGTTTTTGATTATTGTAAATTATATCTAAAGCGTCTAAAATCAGAGTATAACTCAAAGCGTGGTATAATAATCCTTTAATGAAAATCACTAGGAAATAATAATGACTAAAATATTTACAGACCATACTGAACGTTGGCTTACAGGTATTGGACTACTCGCTCTTGTCGGCTTTATTGGCTGGATAGACAGTTTCTTTGTCATGTGGGTATTTTTAGGTGTGATTTATATGTTTGCTTTTTATGAAGCGATGAAACTTTTTAAACTTGTTGGTCCTTCAGCATATTTTTGGGCAGCCTTTTTATGGGGAACTGCCTATTTTTATCCTAGTCCTGATGATCTGTTCTTCTTGATCGCCATTATCTTTGGGGCTTCTCTTGCTTATTTTCATAATTTTGACAGAAGACTATTGCTACCTTTTCTTTACCCGGTAAGTGGGATACTCTTTTTCCTTGTACTCTATCAAGATTTTGGAATACAGGCTATGTTCTGGCTTTTAGTCACTGTTGCACTGACTGATGTTGGAGCTTTCTTTACAGGTAAAGCCATAGGAAAAACAAAATTTTCAGACACGTCACCCAATAAAACAATTGAAGGTGTCATAGGCGGCGTTATAGTTGCTACTATCTTTGGTACCTATGTCGGTCTTCATATTGCACCTTTTTGGATTGCACTTATCGTCACATTTGTCACTTCATTGGCTTCAGTATTTGGTGATCTCTTCGAATCTTATTTAAAGCGTGAAGCAGGGGTAAAAGACTCTGGAGATCTATTACCTGGACATGGTGGTATTCTTGACAGAATAGATGGTTATCTTTTTGGTGCTCCTATGATGATAATAGCACTTCGTGCCTTTTTATAATCCATGTCCAACATAGTCCTTTTAGGTTCTACCGGTTCTATTGGGGTTAATACTCTCATCGTTGCTAAACGCTATAATATTGAAATAGAAGCTCTTGTAGCAGGTAATAATATTGATCTACTCAATGAGCAGATCAAAGAACATCATCCTAAAATTGTAGCCATCGCCAATGAAGCAGACAGACATAAGGTTGATCACTCAAATGTACTCTGTGGCAATGAGGGGATTCTCAAGCTTATAGAAGATTCAAACTCTACAACTATCGTCAATGCTCTGGTCGGGTATGCAGGGCTGGCACCCACTTTAAAAGCTACAAGCCTTGGCAAAAGAGTAGCACTTGCAAATAAAGAATCACTTGTTGTGGCAGGTGAATTCATAGATATGTCTCTCATTACCCCTATAGATTCTGAACATTTCGGACTCTGGTACCTGATGAATGAGCGTCCTGTCTCAAAACTTTACATTACTGCGAGTGGTGGTGCTTTTAGAGACTGGGAACTCAACAAAATGAAAGATGCTACTTTCTCAGATGCACTCAATCATCCTAACTGGTCTATGGGAAACAAGATCACCATAGATTCGGCCACCATGACCAACAAACTCTTCGAACTCTTAGAAGCCAAATGGCTTTTCAATACCTCTACTGTTGATGCTGTTATAGAGAAAAAGTCCATCATCCATGCATTGGTAGAATTCAAAGACGGTTCTACCACAGCACACTTTGCAGGCGTAGATATGAAACTGCCTATCGCCTTTGCATTACGAGGAGAGGTCGAAGAAGAGATCTTACCTCCTACAGACTTGCTCAGTATTGGTGCTTTAGAATTTTTACCCATAGAAGCAGAACGTTACCCTATCTGGGATATCAAAGAACACATTTTAAACAATCCTCATTTGGGGGTAGTAGTGAATGCTGCAAATGAAGAAGCGATAAAAGCATTCCAAGAAGAGAAGTGTTCATTCTTTGGCATGGGGGATATAGTTCTGGATGCGTATCAAAAGTTTGAAAATGTCAAAGCTGCCAATATTGATGAGATCATCCAAATAGATAAAGAAGTAAGAAGTTATGTTACAAAGTAAGGCACTCTCGTTCCCATGCTCCTGCGTGGGAATGCATACATC
>JAGGRU010000407.1 GCA_021159425.1 Sulfurovum sp. | reverse complement strand
AAGTAGCTACCCCACTTTATTTAAATAACAATGTAGAGATTTATCGTGATAGGTTTGAACTTCTTCATACCTCTTTGTATCTTTTTTTATCGTTGCTTAGCCCAATAATTTTGATAGTTACACTCTTATAATGCACCAATGAAAACCTTATAAAATTATATATTTTATAAGGTCTTGCAAATAAACATTTGCTTCTTATTTTATTGCTACCTTTACCCCATAATATTTTATTTTATTTTATTTCAGTGCAGCACAGCCATTAACTGCTAGGCTTTGATAAGTGATTCTTCTATATACTGCCATCTCTTTTACGCAACAGCATGAACCATATATTTACCCTTATGGGTTTGAGCTATAACATTTTGTTTTATTTTTGTAGATGAAGTTTGAGGGTTATAGCTCACTTGAATAATTTTTGCACCCTTTGACTTTAAATATTTTTCTACAGCAATATTATGAGGTTTATCGCCCCAATCCTCGCCAATCACAAAAATATCAGCATCTACTGCTTTACATTGAGTCACATACTCAAGTTTATCATAGGATACAACATCATCTACACATTCTAAAGATTTCAACATTCTCATTCTTTCTGCCAATGGAATTACAGGCACATTTCTTTTATACGAAGCGACAACTTCATCAGAAGCAACCCCAACTACAAATTTATCACCCAATGTTCTACAGTATTCTAAAAGGTCTAAATGACCAATATGTAACAAGTCAAAAGTACCAACGGTATATACAGTCATGATTTACTTCCTTAAGCAAAATTTATTTTATCCATAATACTCTTTTATACTTAATTTACGCTATACTAAAAAAATATTTACAAAAAACTTAAAAATAGGAATTTTAATGCCAGAAAATACTACCGTACACAAAAAGTTACAACAACCAACAATTTTATCTTATGTGAAAGACCTTCCAAATCTTTTATCACTTGCAGGATTAGCCTGTACATTACTTGCTATTTATTACGCTATTGAAGGTATTTACGCTCTTGCAATGATTGGAATGGTTTGGGCAGTTGCTTTTGATTGGGCAGATGGACTTGTTGCACGAAGATTAAAAGGACGAACAGCTACGGATGCAAAGTTTGGAGGGCAACTTGATGTACTTATAGATATAGTGAGTTATGGTGTAACCCCTGCTATTCTTCTTTTAAGTTATGGAAAGTTTGAGCCACTCTTTTTAATTGGAGCATTTATAATGGTAGCTGCTGCTGCCGTGCGTTTAAGCTATTTTAGCACTTACGGTTTAGCAGGGGGTACAAAATATACTGGACTTGCTCTTGATAACAATAGTTTGATTTTAGTTTCTGTGTTTTTATTAGAGAGTTTAGTGAGTCATGGAACTTTTACAGTTATTTTATACCTTAGTGGCGTAGGACTTGCTATACTAAACGTATCAGAGATTAAAACACCAAAACTTTCAGGTAATCCTAGAAATGTTTGGCTTCTAGCTATTTATACTTTAGGAATAACTGCTGTTTATAGTTGGAAGCTTTTAAGTTAATAAAATAAATTTTTATATAAGGAAAAATAGATGAATAAAAAAGAAGAATTTTTAAAGATGATGGATTTTAGACATGCGTGTAAGATTTTTGATGAAACTAAAAAGATAAGTGATGAAGACATGCACTATATTTTAGAAGTGGGACGAAAGTCTCCTAGCTCATTTGGTATGGAAGCATGGAAGTTTCTAGTTATTACAAACGATGAAGTAAGAGAAAAATTAAAACCATTTTGTTGGAATCAACCTCAAATTACGACCTGTTCACATTTGGTAGTTGTTTTAGCTGGAATTGAAACTTTAAAAGTGAGCAGCGGAGTAGTTCGTTCACAACTTATGCGTCGCGATATGCCAAAAGATAAGTTGGATTCTTTTATAGAACTTTATGCTTCACATCTTAGTAATGTTTTAGATGATGATGAGAAAATATATCAATGGAGTGCAAGACAAACGTATATAGCGGCTGCAAATATGATGAGTGCTGCCGCATTTATAGAAATTGATTCTTGTCCTATAGAAGGGTTTGAGAAAGAAAATGTAGAGAAAGTTTTGGAGTTAGATACAAGTAAATTTCAAGTAGCTATGATATTGCCTTTTGGATATAGAATAAATGAACAGTCTAAACAATTAAGATCAGATTTTGAAAGTGTGGTGGAGTTTATAAATTAGTCAATATTTTATGGCATTGAAAATTGATAATTTGGGTCAAGCATGTTTTTATTGAAATAAGTTGCCCTTTCAAATTCAATCACATTTGTTCCTATATTGGGAACTGATGGAAGCATCAGGCTCAAATCTTTAACTATCGTTTTTGATAAATTTAATTTTTGTTCAATAGTTCTACCTTCCATAATATTTGCAAATACATGAATGAAATCTTCTTTTTCATCTCCTGTAGAGTATTTTTTAAAAATATTTATTCTTACTTTTATATCATTTTTATGAAATAGCCCCGTCGAAACAGCCGAAATATGCACTTGTTTGATGATCGCATCTTCTGAGTGTGATTTTAGAATATTTTCTGAGCAGTCTATGATAAAGTGAGGCATATTTGACTCCTGTTCATGAGTTTATTTTTGTGTTATAGCAACTATTGATCACAAGCTCATAGTGCCTAAAGTCTGTAAAATTAGTTGCATCATATATATCTATAGCATTATCTACAATACAAATAAAGTATTCACTTAGTTCTTTATCAAGTCTTTTAGCGTATTCATTGCTAAAGCCTACAGTTAGTATTCTCATATTTTCCAATCAATGTAAAAGTAGAAAATCATCTCTACCTTTCCTGTTTATTGCTGTAGTTATAGCAAAATGTGCCTTGTTTAAGAATAAAAGTAAATTTGTTACTATTGCTATAGTTTATCTATTCTGCTATACTTCACGTATTGAAAGATGATTTAGAGTTCATCTTTGGATTGACTTTTATTAATAACCTTTTGTTTGCAGTATTATCCTCCCCAAGAACACTCCACTTTATATTTTCAGCACTTCAGTAATGATGTGTATAAACAACCAAAGGAATTGCAATGGCAAATCAAGTAAATGGAACAGTAAAATGGTTCAACAGTGAAAAAGGTTTCGGTTTTATCGAACAAGAAA
>JAGGRU010000260.1 GCA_021159425.1 Sulfurovum sp. | reverse complement strand
CCATAATATAGTATTTTAAGCACTTTTTTGTGCATTTAAAATTAAATTTTAGTTATAATTCTAATAATATAACAGAAAGGGTAACAATGTCTCAAAAGGATAGTATAGTTGAACTTTTAACTGGCAAAGACAGATTAGGAAAGAAAAGTAAAATACCTGCAAAATTGGATTTTTTGCAGAGTGCAACGGGTCTGGTTCTGGCACTTTTTATTTCCTTCCATATTTTGTTTGAATCTTCCATTTTAATTGGTAAAGATGCAATGTATAAATTAACTAAAATGTTTGAGGGAGAACCTTTTATAGAGGGTGGAGAACCTCTGATCATTTCTGCTTTGGCATTTGTGATATTTGTTATTTTTATTCTTCACGCTTTTATCGCTATGCGTAAATTTCCATCATCATACAAAGAGTATCAGCGTTACCGTGCACACAGTAAGTTATTGAAGCACAGTGATACAAATTTATGGTTTATTCAAATTAGTTCCGGATTTGTAATGTTCTTTTTAGGATCTATTCATCTCTATACGATGATGACACAACCGGCGAACATAGGACCATTTGCTTCAGCAGACAGAATTTATTCTGATGTTGCCTGGCCAATGTATTTGATGTTGCTTGTTTCTGTTATACTGCATGCAGGCGTAGGTGTTTACCGACTGATCGTTAAATGGGGTTGGTTGGATGGAGAGAGCCCCAGAGCCAATCGCATAAGGTCAAAAAAGATCACTCAGGCTGCTATTGTAATTTATCTTGTACTGGGACTTGTTTCTTTGGGTACTTATATAAAAATAGGATATGACCATAAAGATGACTATGGAAGTCGATATACGGAGATACACAAATGAAAATAATTTATACTGATGCCCTTATTGTTGGGGGAGGTTTGGCCGGTTTAAGATCTGCTATTGCCACCAGAGAAAAAGGGCTTGATACGATCGTTATCTCTATGGTTCCTGTGAAACGTTCACACTCTGCTGCGGCTCAGGGTGGAATGCAGGCAAGCTTGGGTAATACGATCATGGGTGAGGGGGACAATGAGGATGTTCACTTTGCAGATACTGTAAAAGGGAGTGACTGGGGTTGTGACCAGGATGTTGCAAGAATGTTCGTGACCACTGCACCAAAAGCCATACGCGAACTTGCTGCCTGGGGTGTACCCTGGAACCGTATCGGCAAGGGTCCCCGAGAAGTGATCATGAATGGTAAAAAAGAGACGATCGTAGAGAAAGATGAAGCCCATGGGCTTATCAATGCCAGAGATTTTGGTGGGACCAAAAAATGGCGTACCTGTTATACCTCTGATGCTACAGGACATACAATGCTTTATGCTGTTGCCAATGAAGCCTTGAGACGTGATGTGGAAATACATGATAAGAAAGAGGCTATATCGATCATGCACGAAAACGGTGTGTGTTCAGGTGTGGTAGCAAGAGACTTGATCACCGGTGAACTTATCGCCTATGTGGCAAGAGGTACGATGATTGCTACAGGGGGATATGGACGTATCTATAAACAATCTACCAATGCGATCATCTGTAAAGGTATTGGTATCGCGATCGCATTGGAGACAGGTATTGTAGAACTTGGTAATATGGAAGCGGTACAGTTCCACCCTACACCGATCGTCCCGTCAGGTATCTTATTGACTGAAGGGTGTCGTGGTGATGGTGGCGTACTTCGTGACAAAGACGGGTATCGTTTCATGCCGGACTATGAACCTGAGAAAAAAGAGCTTGCTTCAAGAGATGTAGTGAGTCGTAGAATGATCGAGCATATTCGTAAAGGCAAAGGCGTAAAGTCTGCTAATGGTGAACACCTTTGGTTAGATATTTCTATTTTGGGACGTGAACACATTGAAAAGAACTTGCATGATATTCAGGATATCTCCATGACCTTTAACGGGATCGACCCTGCAGATGAAGGAGAAAAAGGATGGATGCCTGTTCTTCCTATGCAGCATTACTCTATGGGAGGTATCCGTACCAAAGCAAATGGAGAGAGTACTACCATGAGAGGTCTTTTCTGTTCGGGTGAAGCTTCATGCTGGGATCTGCACGGCTTTAACAGACTGGGTGGAAACTCGGTAAGTGAGGCTGTGGTTGCCGGCATGATCGTTGGGGAGTATTTTGCTGACTATTGTGAGGAAACACACCTTCGGACCAATACGTTTACGATCGAGAAATTTCTTGAAACACAAAAGTCTTACCTTGAAGAGATACTCTCATATGATGGCGGAAAGAATATTTTCGATATTAAAGACAGAATGCGTAATATCATGCAGGAAAAAGTGGGGGTTTTCCGTAATGGAAAAGATTTGGAAGATGCAGTAACTGAACTTGAAGATCTTCTGAAAATGGTTAAAGAGATCACAGTGACCGATAAATCACTTTTAAATAACCCTGAACTCAATGAAGCGTATCGTGTGACCAAAATGCTTAAACTTGCTTTGTGTGTTGCAAAAGGTGCATTGGAGAGAACAGAAAGCAGAGGTGCACATTTCCGTGAAGACTATACAAAAAGAGATGATCTGAACTGGCTTAAAAGAACCATGGCAATCTGGAGCAACCCAAATGATACTATGCCGACACTCAGCTATGAAGAGATAGATATTTCTAAAATGGAAATGCCTCCGGCCTTCAGAGGCTATGGTAGAAAAGGTGCGATCATTCTAAATCCTTTCAGTGAAAAAAGAGAAGAAGAGATTGCGAAGATCAAAGAGACTTTGGGAACTGTAGATCGTTTTACCGTGCAAGATGCTTTACTGGATTTTAGCCTGCCAAAAGACTATAAGAGAAAAAATGAGAGAGTAGGAGTTGGATATGATTAATAAAAGTGCTCAAATTGAGGAAAATAAAGAAGGGTTTAGAGAAATTGAGATCACCGTATTTAAATATAATCCTCAAGATAAAGCATCCAAGCCGGAATATCAGACATACAAACTTGTTGAAACACCGGGAATGACACTCTATATCGCTTTGATCAAAATATGGTCTACTATGGATCACCATTTAAGTTTTGACTTTGTCTGTCGTGCGGGTATCTGCGGATCTTGTTCCATGGTGGTGAATGGTAAGCCCAGACTTGCATGTAAAACGCGTACCAATGAGTTTGAAGATGG
>JAGGRU010000240.1 GCA_021159425.1 Sulfurovum sp. | reverse complement strand
TGCTTTTGGATAAGAACTGTTTAATGCTATGGCAGAATTTTTTGATTCTAACTTTTTAATCTCTATGGCATCACTATTTTTCAAGATTAAGTCAGGTGGATTATTTTTATTGCCCTGATATGAATATATCTCTTCTAGTTTTTCTAATCTTTTTTGTGCATCTGTCTCATTCGTAGTCTCAGCAAAAATATCTTTAATATAGGTTTCTAAACCTTCACCCATATTATTTGCTCTGTTATTACCCTCTGTCATATTGTTAATATTAATTTTATACTTGTTCACTATGTTTATAAATGCTTTAATAATATTAGACATAGATACCCGCTTTATTTTTTATTTACAATTTTAGCTAAAAAGTCTGTAGTGTTATGAAAATATGTCAAATTGACATACTTTTACAACTCCATCTCATCTTTATCTAACTTTACTACAAGCTCTGCCATGATAACTGCCTGGGCAATATTTACTTCTGTGATCATCACACGTATCTTGTCAAAAAGCATGATGTTGTCACCTCTGAGATTTACCGTCACACCTTTGATCTCACCTGTAAGCACTGCTTTGGCACTCTCACCGGCTTCGATGACTTCTGCTTCAAAGAAGAGACCTATCTGTTCTTTTGCCCATCTGGCAAATTTTCGGTCTCTAAAATCCCATTCTGCTTTTGTGGCTTCACGTTCAAGTTCGGAGACTCTTGCACAGAGGGGTTCTATGTTTCTCAATAGGTATCCAGCCTCTTCTTTATCATCTCTGAGTTGTGTTTTGATGAGACGATGCAGTATGAGGTCAGCGTATCTACGGATAGGGGAAGTAAAGTGACTGTAGTGAGAAAAGCCTAATCCGAAGTGTCCAACATTGTGTGCATTATATTCGGCACGGCGTAAAGACTTGATGACCATAGAATCTACTTCTGCTGCCAGTCCCATCTTTTCTGCCTCTTTTTGAATGGCACGGATGAGTGAAGGGCTGTCTTCATACTCTTCTACAAAGAGTCCGATGGCTGCAAGTTCTGCGAGGAGTGCTTCAGTACGAGAGAGCTGAGGTGGCTCATGTATCCTGAAAATACTGTCACCTTCCCCTGTGAAACGTTTGGCAGAAGCTTGATTGGCAAGGAGCATACACTCTTCTATGAGTGAATGGGATGCTGTACCTGTTTCTATCTGTGTACTCGTAAGGAGATGTTCTGCATCAATACTGAGTTTTACCTCTTCGCTTCTAAAGTCAAAACCTTGTTTAAGTCGTTGGGTATGCAGCTCAACAGTGATCTTCTGCAGGGGAAGCAGCCAATTGAGTATCTCTGCAACCACTCCATCTACACCTTCTGTACCATACTCAAGTATCTTGTCTATATTCTCATAATTAAAACGGTGTTTAGAGTGAATGATCGCTTCAAAAAACTCTTCTTTAATAGGTTTGAGTGTTGCTCTGTCGAGTTCAATTTTAGCTACAAAGGCAAGTCTGTCTACTTTGGGTTTAAGCGAACAGATATTTTCACTCAATTCCCGTGGGAGCATTGGAAAGGATTTATGTGGAAGATAAGTAGTGAATCCCCGTTTTTTTGCCTCTTTATCAATAGGAGTAAAATAGGGTACATAATGGCTTACATCTGCTATAGCAACATAAAGTGTATGTGTTTCCATGTCAAAATAGATGGCATCATCAAAATCTTTTGCAGTGACAGGGTCAATGGTACAAAAGTCAAGATGAGTGAGGTCTATACGGTCAGGATGCTCCTCTTTTGTCACTTCTGACTCAATTTCCAGAGCATCTGTGATACAGTCTTGGGGAAAGGCATCTTCACGTTCGTAGAGTGCAAGGGAAATTTTTTCATCTACTCTGGGATCTGCTAAATGTCCAAAAACTTCTAAAACTTTGTCATCATCCACATCAACTTTTAGTACAGTGCCGATTTTAAAAGCCTTCAGATCCATCCCTTCCATAACAGCGTGGGTAGGTATGCCTGTACGGATGTCGAGTATCATAAAGTTATCTTGTTCATCTCTGTGGGTATAGGCAATGGTAAAGGCATGGGCTTTGTCTATCACCAGTTTTACTTTGCCGCTTGCCCGTCCGCGTCTGGCAATGACACGTTTGGCAACAACCACATCACCATGTTTGGCACCCCAGAGATCATCAGGTTCCACAAGCAAGTCTCTTTGCTCTTTGAACTCTGCTTCAACATAGCCTTTACCGTCTTTTCCAATATAAAGACGTCCTGCACGATAGAGAGAGCCTAGTTTCCACAGACCATCCACTTCTTCAACTGCACCTAATTGTTGCAGTGCCTGAAAAGAGTTTTGGTCTTCTTGTTCAATGTCTGATATGAGACACCCATTGGTGATTTGTATAGCAAAAGGACTCATAAGATCATGCTGCTCTCAGGTGCAATAAATTGCACCCTACATAATAAATTGTTTCGTAGGGTGCATTTTAATGCACCATTTTTAAATTTAAATTTCATAAAAAGATTATAGCAGATTAGTGTTTTAATGCTTCTAGTTCAAATACGGCTTTCCAATAGATAGAATATGTTATGATGGTTTTATAAAAGAAGGAGTACTAAAATGAATTATCCAAAACTACCAAAAGAGTGTAAGTCACTGTTATGTAAATATTTAACACCTGAAGTATTTGATGCCTTAAAAGATAAAAAAACGATCAATGGTTTTACTTTAGAGCAGGCGATCAATTCCGGTGTCCAAAATATTGACAGTGGGATCGGTGTGTATGCAGGGGATGAAGAGTCTTATACTACATTCGCAGCGCTATTTGACCCTATTATCAAAGAGTATCATGGATTTTCTACGGAGGATAAACATAAAAGTAATCTCAACCCGGATGACTTGAATGCACCTAATCCTGACCCGGAAGGAGAGTTTATTGTCTCTACACGTATTCGGGTTGGGCGTAATGTTGATACTATGCCTTTGGGACCTGCGATCTCAAAAGAGCAGCGAGATCTGGTTGAGTCGAGTGTGGTCAAGGGGCTTTCTACCCTTGAAGGAGAGTTGGCAGGGAATTATTATCCACTGCTTGGTATGTCCAAAGAGGTTCAGGATGATTTGATCAAGGAACATTTTTTGTTTAAAGAGGGTGATCGTTTCCTTGATGCTGTAGGACTCAATCGTAACTGGCCCGAAGGTCGTGGGATCTATCATAATAC
>JAGGRU010000396.1 GCA_021159425.1 Sulfurovum sp. | reverse complement strand
TTCATTCCTTTTCTTTTTTGCAATGCGCAAAAAAAGAAAACGAACCCAAAAGAAAAAAGCACAAGTCTCTGACGTGCTTCATAGATTTTATCGTGAATAAAACTTTTTATAGGCTTTATCAACTACCACTCAGTTTAGTGAAATAATAAAAGTTTGATGTTAATCAGTTTGAAATCGGCGATAGCCTAGGCATATTAATAACCGTGTCGCTGTGAACGACCTTGAAAGCAAAGCGATTCGAGAACAGCGACGATTTTTTGCTTCGTTTTTTCTAAAAAAATGAAGAGAGAAACAACGCCACAATACAGATAAGAGGAAACTCAAGAAAACGAACGAAAAAACATCAAAATCAAAAGAGGTGAGGAAAACTATTTTTCCTCATCACTCCTAGAATCATAAATAAACCAACCCACTCCCACACCAGCAACCAACACAATAAACCCCAACATAAACATTTCCATATTAGGCATCTTTACCTCCTTCTTGTTCTCTAAGCTGCCCACAGGCAGCAGAAATATCCAACCCTTTAGACTCACGGATCGTACAATGCAAACCTCGTGAAGTCAAAAACTCCTGGAACTTCTTCATATCTTTTTCAGAAGGACGTTTAAATTCTGTCCCCCCGTAAGGGTTAAAATAGATCAAATTCACTTTGGCTTTTATGCCATCCAAAAGACTCAAAAGTTTCTTCGCAGCAGAAATATCATCATTGACATCTTTGATGACAAGGTACTCAAACATCACCCTCTTTCTGTCGTTGACAGGAAAGTTTTTCACTGCAGTAATGATGGAGGCAATATTATACGCTTTGTTAATAGGCATCAACTGTTGACGCAATTCATCATCTACCGCATGTAAAGAGATAGCCAAATTAATACCCAGCTCCATTTTTCCCAGCTTTTCTATTTTAGAAGAGAGACCTGAAGTTGAAATGGTTTGTCTATGCGTGGCTATTGCCATCCCTTCCGGATCTGAAAATATTTTTACTGACTTGACAACAGCTTCAAGGTTGTCAAGTGGTTCACCCATACCCATGTAGACTATGTTGACACGGCGGTTGGCATCTATGTCATTATCTTTTTTGATCATGCGTAGTTGTTCCGTAATTTCACCGGCAGTCAAATTACGCATAAAACCACCCTTTGCAGTCAAACAAAAGGCACATCCTACCTTGCACCCTACCTGAGAAGAGATACAGACCGTATAGCGTTCCTGATGCTTTACAGAGCCATCTTCATGATACTCTTTATCTCTCATTAAAAGAAGCACAGCTTCTACTGTATGACCATCATGCAGTTCAAAGAGATACTTACGGCTTCCGTCTATACTGTTTTGAACCGTAAGTGTTTTAAGTGGAGCCAAGGTATATTCCTCATCCAGTTTTTCTCTCATCTCTTTTGGAAGGTTTTTCATTGCTTCAAAAGAATCTGCATATTTGTGATAGATCCAGTTGTAAATTTGTTTGGCTCTAAAAGAAGGTTTGATGATTTCAGCCAATTCTTCTTTTGTGTAATCTTGTATTATTTTTTTATTCATATATATTCTTTCCGTAGGGTCGGTTTACCGACCAAACTGTTAAACGGTCGATAAATCGACCCTACTTTTTTACTTTAGCTTTCACATACTCATCTAAACGTTTCATCGCTTCTTTTTGATTTTTCAAAAAGTCATCATGAGCATTCTCATCACAATGATTGGTCACTACAAATATTCCACCTGCAGAAATTTTATAGAATTGTGCCACTTTCATAACAGCAAAGAACTCCATATTTTCAATTTGTACATTTTGTGCTGTATAGTATTTTCCGATCTCGTTATCTGTTGTAATGTAATTAGAAGAATTGACCAGTGTTTCACGTGAAACATCTTTTAGGCTTGTCACAACATTGTCTATAGGGCTGTAAGACTTTCCGCTAAAAAAACTATTTTCAATGTTGGCAGCAGTCTTTGACTCAATAATATCAAAGACATTCTTCTCTCCATACGATCCTGCCGTTCCGACAAAAAGAATGTACTCAGGCTTTTTTGTCTCACATAAACGTGTGAGGTTTATGGCCACTTCCATCATCCCAACACCCACAGGCATTGCAAAATCAAAGACTTCACTTTTTCCAGCACATATAATCATATTTTTAAGTCCTTACCGGTATATTTTTGTCGCTAAGATAGCGTTTTAAATCCATAATGTCAATCTCTTTAAAGTGAAAGATCGAAGCAGCCAATGCAGCATCGGCATGTCCAAGAGTAAATGCTTCTTCAATATGTTTCATGGTTCCCGCACCACCTGAAGCGATCACAGGGATGTTGACCAGTTCCCCAATCTTTCGATTAAGTTCGTTATCGAATCCTGCTTTGGTTCCATCTGCATCCATTGAAGTCACAAGCAGTTCACCCGCACCTCTGTTATAAACTTCTTTTGCCCATTCCAAAGCATCGATACCTGTGTCATTACGTCCACCGTGAGTGAAGATATGCCATTTGTCCTCAGCAACTCTTTTTGCATCTATCGCTACAACAATACACTGTGAACCAAAACGTTTTGCACCTTCTTCTATGAAAGCCGGTCTTTTAATCGCTGCAGAATTGATGCTGACTTTATCGCAACCGACATTAAGCAGATTATAAATATCAGAAAGTTCACGTATCCCTCCGCCCACTGTCAAAGGAATAAATACTTCTTTTGCCACTTGCTTCACAACATCAACAATGGTATCACGCCCTTCATGTGTTGCACCGATATCAAGAAAAGTGATCTCATCCGCACCCTCTTCATTATAACGATATGCCACTTCTACAGGGTCACCTGCATCTCGTAAACCAACAAAATTTACACCTTTAACCACACGTCCATTGTCAACATCAAGGCAGGGAATGATACGTTTTGCGAAATAATCCATTTAAAGTCCATTTATCTTATTATTTATGGTAGAATTATACAAAAATTATCCCAAATAGAGGATGAGTATATAGTATAAAGGTAGATTATAGTATGATTACTGAAAATTTAGCCGAATTTGCATCTAAGAAATTTGGACAAAACTTTTTAAAAAATGACTATTATTTACACAAAATCGTCCAAGCGATGCCCAATGACAACTTGAAAGTTGCAGAAATTGGGCCTGGCTTAGGTGATTTAACCAAAGAGCTTGTAAAAGCTAGAAATGTCACAG
>JAGGRU010000346.1 GCA_021159425.1 Sulfurovum sp. | reverse complement strand
AGCCACGATGAAGGTAACCCACATGTGTAGTGGCTTTTTGTATCGTCTCGCCTAGGAGATCAAGCTCTATAGACATGTTTCCCGTAATTCCGGGGTGCTGAGGACCATGAAAAATGGTGATATGTTTATTTTCCATCTTTAACCTCCCCCCTCTTTAATTTTTTCATCTTTAGGTTTTTGAGCTTTTGCTTCCTCTTTCGCCTTTTTAGCTGCCTCTTTCGCAGCCTTTTTTAATGCCCGGAGTCTTTTTGTTTCCGCTTTTGTATCCACATTATCATCACGTCCTTCTCTAAAAGTTAAGTGATTATTGACAAATTCCAAAGTGTCAAACTCTCGTCTGAGGGGTGGTGTGTGTATCCAGTTTTCCAGACTCAACTCTTTCAGGTTCTCATTTCCTATGAAATCAATACCATACATTTCATGCAAGTCTCTCTCCATGATCTGAGCCTGCTTGAACTCATGACTAAATGTCTTGGCATGCGCATCTTCTCTATTGATCATCGTTTGGATCATAAAAGTATGTTTTCTGTCCAAGGTTGTGAGCATATAAGTCAGTGCAAAATGCCCTTCTTCTATCCAATCCGTACAGGTGATGGCGTTGAGTGTTTTATACTCATATTCATCTCTTAGCATGTGGACAAGTTCAAAGAGCCTTGTGTACTTGATACCCACTTTGTAGAGGTCAGGTCGTTTGACTTCCACATCATCGGTTGCAAAACGTTTTTTGATCTCTTTAAACATGATCATCTCCATTACAATCCCCCATCATACAGATACCAGTCTGCATCATAAGAGGGTTCCACTTTTTTACCCAAAACCGCTTCCTGGTTCTTTCTGTAAAACTCATAATTCTCTTCATACTTTTGCCAGGACGAAGCTTTTCCTTCCCCTATCTCTTTTTGAAGTGCTATAAAACCTTCGAGAATAGATTCCGGGCGAGGCATACAGCCGTTTACATACATATCAACAGGCATATAATCTTCCAGTTTTTTAATGGTATTGTATGAGTCCCAGTACATACCGCCATTGACAGTACAAGAGCCAAGTGCCAAAACATATTTTGGATTTGACATCTGCTCATAGGTTCTGATGATCCGTCGAAGTGTTTTGTAAGAGCAGTAGCCTGAGACAATGATCACATCTGCCTGACGCGGTGTTGCTGCTCCTCTGATACCTAAACGTTCTGCATCATAACGGCTGGTAAAGGTCGGGGGCATTTCGATGGCCCCACAGCCTGTTCCATACGCCAGAACAAAAATACTTCGTTTTCTAAACCAGTTCATCAGAAAATCCACAGAGTTTTTATGTGAAGTATCTGAGTTCAAGTCACCTTCAAGTGTTTTTTGTTCCTGTATAAATCCATTATGTTCCATGCTTAGCTCCAAGTTGCCAGTATTAGTCCGACAACCGCTATAGTTGTAGGCACTTTAAGTAAAAAATCCACAGCTTGTGGTGTTTTAAACCGTCCATAGATCGCACCAAATGCTATGACGACTATAAACAGTATAAATGTTTTGAGAAGCAGTTCTAAAAAGCCGCTTGCTCCCCCTAAAAAGAGATGTACCATCAACACCAGTTTTGCAAAAGTAAAGATGGCACTCTGGCTCATAAGCAGTGCTAAAAACTTTCCTGAAAACTCAGATGCAGGTCCGGAGTAAACTTCAACCGGTGCTCCGGGGACATCAAAAGGAGACTGTCCCATCATCCCGATGAAAGAGATCATTGCAGCTATAAAAAGCAAAGGATAGGCAAAAGCATTAAAAGTTGTCTGTTCGGATGCTATAGTAGCAATGTCTGCACTTCCACTCAAGCTCATTATGGCAATGACTGCGATGTAAAAAGGTAATTCCATAGCAAAAAGACGTGTAAGTCCACGCGTAATACCCATAGCACCAAAAGGACTACCGCCTGTTCCAACTCCAAGTGCATTTCCAAGAGGTCCAAGAACCAAAAGGTAAAGAATAACAAAGGCATTCCCGTACTGACTCAGTCCCTGAAAGGTATCTCCTACAGTGAAAAACGGTATAAAAAAGAGTGTCATGATCGCACCGCTCATCATAATGACAGGTCCAAGGTAGAACATCCAACCGTGAGATGTACTCTCCTCTTTAAAAAAGAACTTGATCGAGTCAATAAAGGATTGCCAGACCGGCGGACCGAAACGACGCTGAAATCGTGCAGTGATATTTCTATAGAGTCCATAATATAAAAAACCGACAGCATAAGCAACAACAAGCATTAAAAGTAAGTCAACAACTATCATTTCAGACTCCACCAGAAAAGAATGATCACAAAGATGATCGCAATATTAAAGTTCACAGACAGCTTTCCTGTATATATTTTTCTTATCAGCTCAGAAAGTGCCATGACCTGCTTCGCTAAAAAGTCATAAAAGTGGCTAGAAGAGTTTTTAAGTATCACAGCTATGAACCCTACTCTTTTTAACTCTTTACCCATACCAAAACCGTAGTGCAAATGCGTAGCTTCATTGGGTTCTTCTCCACAGTAAGCTATGTCAAAACGGTCTTTCGCTTCTTTGACTTTTGAGCGTTGAGAGACAAAGAAAAGTAAGACAAGAGCAAAAACAACTGCAAATGCACCCATGACCACCAGCCCATTGTACTGGGCATAGGATGATACCAGTGTGGCTGTATTGTCAAAAGTGATACTCTTCAAATTTGACTCTTCCATGATACGGTTAAAGTATGGAACAACCAGAGCAGGAAAGGTTCCGATAACGATGAGGATCACAGAGAGTATGTATTGAGGTATTAAAAATGACAATGGAACCTCTTTTACACTTTCGAGTTTTTTATTCGTCGGGTGTCCCAAGTAAATTCCATAGATGAGTTTATAGACATAAAGAAAGGCTGAGGCAGAGGAGAACATCACCGCAGACAATATCAACAGATATTTGGCATCCAAAAGTGAAGTGTAGATCATAAATTTGGAAGCAAAGCCACCCAGAGGCGGCATACCTGCAAGAACGATGATCCCGATCAGAAGAAGCACAAAAGATTGTGGCATTCTATAGATCAATCCGCCAAGCTCAGAGAACTTGCTTCTTCCGGTCACATAAATGATCCCTGCTACATTGATGAAAAGCAACAGTTTTACAGCAGTGTGAATGAGGGAGTGATACAGTGCCCCTCCCATACCATCTGCAACACCAAGCACTGTGACAATGT
>JAGGRU010000328.1 GCA_021159425.1 Sulfurovum sp. | reverse complement strand
GTTTTAAAAAATGGTCCATTTCCTAAAATAGTTTTATCATAGTCTGCATCACCTAAAAAGAAAAGTATGCGTTCCTCTTTTGGGTTTTTTTCAAAATAGAGATCATCTACGATAACAGCATCCACACAATTCTCATCTTTGCACCCTGTTCTCAATAAAGTCTCTCCATGTATAGATCTGTCAGAACTGTCATGCTCAAAACGCCAAACATTTTTAAAATCAGAAAAATACTTAACCAATCGTCCTTTGTCATCTTCAGGTGAATCTATAATAATACTATTACCTGCCTCTACAATAGCATCTATGTCTTGTATGCTCTCTATGGTCACATACTCTTTTACACCCAGATCTTTTGCCACAAGCCCTGCTCTGAAATCATTAACCAAAAGTTGTACTTCTACTCCATCTGCTTCAAGTCTTTTAAGTAAAGCTGCACCTCGTCTAACTCTTTCAAGTCCTATTTTATGTCCTGAATTTGCATAATAAAATAACATTAATTTTGTCCTTTTGGTACTTTACCTCTTTGTGCCATTTTAATATGCACATGAATGATCTCCAACGCAGCCGGTGTTACACCTGATATCTGTGATGCCGTAAACAGTGTAGGAGGTGTAGCCATTTCCAATTTTTCTACTATCTCATTACTCAAACCGGAAATATTCTTATAGACAAAACCCTGCGGTATTTTAATTTTCAGCATATCATCCATTTTAAGTATCTGCTTTTGTTGCTTTTCTATGTAGCGGCTATACTTAGCTTCTACCAGTATCTGCTCCATCACTTCATCATTGTATTTATCAAATTCCGGAAGGAGTGTCACTAACTTTTCTCTGTTGAAATCACCACGACCTATAACATCCATCCAACAGGTTCTGTCATTGATCTTTACTGCACCAATGGATTCCAATTGTACTAAAAATTCCTTAGTTGGAGTCACATGATTCACTCTAAGGTAATCCAATGCTTCATCCAAGTCTGCTTTTTTCTTTTCAAAACCTTCCATATATGCATCATCCAAAAGTCCCAACTCTTTACCATAACGAGATAATCTCATATCTGCATTGTCTTCACGTAACAATAAACGATACTCTGCACGAGAAGTAAACATACGGTACGGCTCTTTAGTTCCCTTGGTAACCAAGTCGTCTATAAGCACAGCGATATAGGCTTCATCACGTCTTAAGATAAATGGCTCTTTCCCCTGCACCTTCAATGCAGCATTGATCCCAGCCATAAGACCTTGCGCTGCTGCCTCTTCATAACCGGTAGTACCGTTTATCTGCCCTGCACAGTAAAGACCTTTAACCTTTTTTGTCTCCAGTGTATGTTTTAAATCTGTAGGCTGAACATAATCATACTCAATCGCATACCCATAACGAACAATATTTGCATTTTCCATCCCCTCTACAGAACGTACCATTTCAAGCTGAACATCTGTAGGCAAGGAGGTACTCATACCGTTGATATAGTACTCTGTTTCATCCATAGTTTGAGGTTCAACAAATATCTGATGTCGTGGTCTGTCCCTAAATCGGTTGATCTTATCTTCGATACTTGGGCAGTAACGAGGTCCTACACCATCGATCTGTCCGGAAAAAAGAGGTGCTCTGTCAAAATTACTTTCTATAATTTCATGTGTTGTCTCATTTGTATAGGTAACATAACAGGGCAGCTGTTTAGGATTGAATGTTTTTTTATCTGTTCTAAAAGAGAAAGGTGGCGGAGGTGTATCTCCAGGCTGTACTTCCATGACAGAGATGTCTACAGATTTAGCATCAATTCTTGCACAGGTACCTGTTTTTAAACGACCGATAGTTAGCCCCAGATCTTTTAAATATTGAGCCAACTCAACAGAAGCAAACTCCCCTTGTCTTCCTGCAATTTGCTGCTTATCACCTATGTGGATAAGACCATTAAGAAATGTTCCTGCCGTAATAATAACTTTGGATGCTTTGTATTCATTGCCAAGTTGTGTAGTAACCCCTTTTACTTCACTCTCTTCTACAATGAGTCCATCAGCTATCTCTTGTTTCACATCCAGGTTTGGGGTATTTAACACTACATTACGCATATAGATACGGTAAGCATCCATATCAATTTGAGCACGTGTTCCTCTTACTGCCGGGCCTTTGGAAGCATTGAGTGTACGAAACTGTATACCTGTTTTGTCAGTACACAAACCCATTTCACCACCAAGTGCATCTACTTCACGTACCAAGTGACCTTTCGCCAGTCCACCTATGGCAGGGTTACAGGAAGAAGCTCCTATCTGCTCTGCTAAAATTGTTATCATCAGTGTCTTTACCCCCATACGGGCAGAGGCTAAAGAAGCTTCTATCCCTGCATGTCCACCACCGATAACTATGACTTCATAATTCATTTTAAACCTTTACAAACCTATCGTAGGGTCGGTTTACCGACCATGTCACAAACAATACCATTTGGTCGATGAATCGACCCTACGCACAATATATTGTGTTATAATATGCGAATTATATCCAAAAAAAGAGAGTCTATGTTTACAGGTCTAATCCGTGAAATTGCAACAGTAAAAAGCTACAAAAACAATATCCTAACCATACAGTCTAAACACAAGGCTAAGCTTGGTGATTCTATCGCAATCAACGGTGTCTGTCTGACCGTCATCAAAGTAAACCCTGACGGTTTTGATCTGGAGTTGGCAGATGAAACACGTTCTATCATTGATGAGAGTAAAATTTCCGGAAAAGTCCATATAGAACCCGCCATGATGATGAACGACCGTTTCGAAGGACACATTGTACAAGGACATGTTGACTGTGTGGGGACAGTATCACAAATCACAAAAAGAGAAAACGGAACTGACTTCATCATTAAAGTAGATAAAAAGTATATTCCTCATATCATCCCCAAAGGTTCTATCACTATAGATGGTATCTCTTTAACGGTCAATGATGTTTATGCTGACAGTTTTCGCATCACTATCATTCCGCACACGCTGAAAAATACATTGATGAAAAACTATAAAGTAGGCACAAAACTCAACATAGAAACCGATGTTTTTGCAAGATATATCGATCATATACTTGCACATAGATCTTCTAAAAAATCTATGGGGTGGGATGATATAGATAACATTCAGATGTCTTTTTAAATTTCCATACGTAGGTCGGGGTGCCTCACCCCGACATCAATTTGCATAAAATAATATTTTTAATCGTTTGAATATTTGTCGGG
>JAGGRU010000210.1 GCA_021159425.1 Sulfurovum sp. | reverse complement strand
GTGCATACCCAGTTAATTTTTTTTGCAAAGATATTTAAAAAAATCCGTTGAGGCTCCGTATTTTTTGTTTTCTCACCTGAAATCTCAAACCATAAATCACCATTATTTTCTTTTCTGATTTGGGAAACCTGCATTGCCGCGATTTCTCCCGGCCTCTGAGCCGTCAGAACTATCAACCGCAGTATGTCGCTACAATCACGATCTTGCAGTCCTCCCAGTATGCTGAAAAGAGTTGTGATCTCATCCAGATCGAGAACCCTTGATCGTGGCATCTCCCTGGCTGGCGGCTTGATCCTAGCTGCCGGATTAATCTCTATCAGACCAACATCAATCGCATAATTTAGCATTTTTTTTATGGTGCTGAGGGTTCGGTTTGCCTGGACGGGTGAAGTGTCGCTGATTTCCTCAATCATTTTTACGATTTGCTTCCTTTGGAGGTGAAAAACTTTAATATCACCCCAGGCAGGAATGAAATACTTTCGGATTTGCCGCTCATACTCGTAAGCAGTAGCTTCTTTTAGCTTTTTTTTGACATGATTTTTGATGAAACGCTCGGCAAAATCTGCAAATAGAGGATATTCTGATTCCTTTTTCCTCGCAGTTTTGATATAATCTGCTGCGCAGATAGGGAGTGGTGGCAACTGAGGGTTAGCTGTATTCTTTTTGTAGTTAGCTCGGAACTCATCGGCAGCACGCAGAGCATCAGTGAGTTTCACGCCTCCGCTGGCCCAGCCGATAACTGAAACCCTGGTTTTTTGACCGACCGTTTGCCGGACTACCCATTGCCGGTCAGATTTAATCCCATGCTTGCGAGTGGGGTACGTTCTGAAAAAAACGCATGGATGTTGAGTCGGTTTCAATCCATCGCGCACAGACATATTGAAATTCCATTTTAGGTGCCAAGATTGGTGCCAAGTTCTTATGTGAAGTAAAGGGAATTAATAGGACGTAATAGGGAAGATATAAATCGTAGGGTTTTGAAAGTCAAGGGGTTTGTGGTATTTTATGGGAAACTATGGGAATTGTTTGGTATAGATTCGTAATCAGTAGGTCAGCGGTTCAATTCCGCTCATCGGCTCCAATGATATCAAGCGCTTACGTTAACTCGTAAGTGCTTGTTCTTTTGCTTTTTGAATTTTGGTCACCACTTTGGTCACCACTTTTTCTTTACTTAAGGCTATTTTCAAGAAAAATTATTAATAATCAGAAGGTCAAAATCAGATAAAAATAAAAAACCCACCGTGAGAGGCGGGGGATTGATTATTTCAAAAACTTATAAAACTCTTTCATACTGAATCCTGACTGGCGGATCATTGACTTTATTAATTTTATTCCGTAGGTTTCATTTCTGCTACCCAAGGAATCAACGGTTACTATCCGCCTCGTTCCGCCTATGAAGCCTTCCCATTGTTCATGGCTGCTTTCCTGTCTGACGCGGCTAAAGCCAGCTTTAGTACCTTACTCCTGAAAGGGGTGCAATACAAAAAAGTTACGCAGATTAAGCTGTCTGCGACAAGTCCTCTAACATGTTGTTGTTAAACATTTTTCTCACTACACCTAAGCTTTTTTTGCAGGCATTTTTCAGCCTGCCTGTTAGGACTAATGAACGCAGGAAGATTATCTTCTCTGCATTTTCTCGCTTCCAAAATAAACCGGCTCCTTTGATACGGAGATTGATAACCCGACGAATAGCACTTTCTACCGTACCGCTGCCAATGGGCAGTCCGCTGGTACGAAATTCTTTGTATTGAAATCTGGAATGTTCTCCAAAATAATCCTTTAATTTTTTTAGAGCATTTTTTTTGGATGCTTTCCTGAATAATTTTTCTTTGACAAGATCGACAATTCCATCAATATTACCATTCCAAAGTAGTTCCTTCATCTGAGTGGCAAGTTTCGCACGTTCCTTATCTGATAATTTTAGAGTTTCCGAGATTGTTTTTTTCACTATATCCATATTTTGTTTTGCATGAGTATAATCCAAAACCTGTTTTGCGTTTTTCAGATCCAACTCGTGGATAAGCTTATCAACTCTTGACCAAATACCATTTCCGCCATCGGCACTAAAAACTATTTCTGAAGCATCATCAAGGTTTATCGATAAAAGATATTCCTTGAGCAACTCAAAAAAATCATCCAAGCTACCACATGAGCCATCAAGAATAGGTGCGACAGATTTGATTTTTTGACCTTTTTCATCAAATTGGCTGATTGTCAGTAGACGTGGTTCAAACCAATCTGTATGATATCCTTGTCTTTTCTGACCTTCTTTACGTTTGCCTCGCTTCGCCCGTCGTTCTCGTATTCGACCACCATCAACACAGATCAAAATTTTCATGCCTGGTTTTTGCCAAACAGCATCACTGTTACATTCGATTCTGACATTTTTAGCCAGCTTGGCAAATCGCATGGTGATATTTTGTAGAAGGTGTTCATTCATAACTACCCCTAAGCCACGCAAAGCATTGGCTGCTACTTCAAATGAGGGGCAAAGAACCGCCATCGACGCACAAATCTCAATTAATGCCGGACTGATACGTTTTATTATACCGATTAATTCAAGGCCAAGATGTCGCAGAGCTCCTTTTTGACGCGCCGGTGGTCGGCCACGTTTTTTCTTTGGTTTTTGTCGGTAAAAAACAGGAGAATTGATTTTCCAGGATTGTCCAGATTTCAACCGAATAGTTATTTCGCGATATTCAAGAAAGCGATATGCACACTGGCCTCCCCAACATTTTAACATCTCCAAAAATAGATTATTAAGCAAAAGTTCGTTGATTTTGTCAATAATTTCTCGTTCTGCTATCTCCTGATATTTTTCATACACTTCTTGTTCGTATTTTGCAAAATCATCTACACTAAAAACTGAGTTAATTATACGGTTTGCGGTCACGGCCTGCTCCTTATAAGCTGTGACCTGTGATGAACTATTACCGTTTATGCAAGTAGTCGCCTACGAAAATCGCGACGCAAGGGGTAAACTAAAATGTCTTTAACTGAAACCTTGAGTTTGTTATTGCGATCCTGGCGGCTTCGTCCCTTTGTTTGACCAACCTTCTGCCAATTTGCAGCCTTGTAACAGGTACCAAGGTAGCACGTTGTATCGACGAACGTCTCGACCATAGCGATGTCGCTTCCGTAGCGCTGTTTCCAGTCCAAGGGAAGACGGCGCAGGCAAGCTCCAAGAGCATAACTGGCAAGATGTGGAACCCTAACCCAATCCAAAATCAAAAATCGTGTATTGTTGCAAATCAAGCCA
>JAGGRU010000312.1 GCA_021159425.1 Sulfurovum sp. | reverse complement strand
ATCTCCTGGATCTTTACCAGTTTCTCGATCTCTTCACCCACATCTTTACCTTCAATGGTTACAATGATCTTTCCCTTCTCTTTGTCATGCAAATGATATTCACACAGTTCTGAGTTCTTAAAATCTTCCACAAGCTCATCAATATATTTTGATGGCGCCTGTACTACTATACTTGATACATTCATAATTAATTTCTCCTGTTTTACTTTTTGTTTAAATCCCATATCATAATGGTATTGTCATCAGAGGCTGAAAAGAGTCTATTTTCATCTTGAAAAATAATTACGTTAAGTGTACTCTTTTGCCCTTTAAGCAAAGCTATTTTTGACTTACTTGACCTGTTGTATATGGAAATATTGTTCTTTTCATCCATAGCAAAAGCAACTTTTGCAGCAGTTGGACTCAAGGCAGTAGCATAGATAAGGAACTCACCTGCAATATAGGTGCCTTTTTTTGTTTTCACATCATACAGAGATCCCCGTCTATCCTGCCCGGCACCCGAGACTGTACCTGCTTTATAATCTACTTTATAGACATTATCAACATTTTGCCCCTGTAGTTCTTCGATCACTTTACCACTCTTGACATCAACGACAGAGAGTACACCGCTCTCACAGGAAAATACTGCCTGTGTATGCTTTTCATTGAGCATAAAGTCTGAAAACTTCGATTCACTCAACTGTGTTCTATACAACTCTTTTTTACTCTCAATATCCAAAAGTGCCACTTCATCACCCAAATACCCCAAAAGAATATGTCTGTCATCTACAAAACGTGCTTTGATGATGGCTTCTTTATCTTCCGGGCCTATCAGCTTGCTGATCTTACCTTCTTTAAATAAATACAGATCAGAATATCCGCCTTTACCACTGTCGCTTAAAAGAAGATACTGCTCAGCAATTACATCTGTACTCATGACCCTTGCAGGCATAATATCACCCATAAAGTCTTTAATATCGGGAATACTGATCTCTTTGAGCTTTTCTCTTGATTTGGCATCATATATTTCAATATGACCCATATCTGTAGCAATGACCAATCTGTTTTGATTGAACACCATATCTTTTACCGTACCATTGATATCGATCGTTGCGATCGGGGTCAAGGTATCTACTGCAAACAGGGTCGCAGAGAGAAGACAGAAGCATAAAAAATTTTTCACACGATCTCCTCAACCTGAGACAGAACAAGATCAACGATCTCTTCTTCACTTATTGTGGTTTTCACACCATACAGATCTTCTTCTGAAGCTACAAAGTTTTCAAATACATCGTTATCGTGCAGCTTGAGCATCAATTTCGCCATTTTTTCTTTACCAAGCGCATCTTGTATAGGTTCAGCGATGTAAATGACATAATTATAGTCTTCATGATCGAACTCATACTCTTCAGAATCAAAATCTTCATAATTCTCATCTACACCCAAAAGATGTCTCAACTCCAACTCTTTGTCTTCAAATTTGTCAAAAAGTTTTGGGTAGTTTACTGCTAAATTCATTACATATTCTCCTATTAATTCTCTATCGTGAATAGTACCAAGATTTCAGTAAGATATGTTGAGCAAAATCAATTTATCTATGCTTTCACGGTATCTAAACCTCTGTTGCTCCAATATCTTGCTGATACCCCAATACTTCATACGAAATTGCCTGTGTTGGACAGCGTGAGATACAAAATCCACAAGCCGTACATTTCTCATCATCAATGACAGGATTGAACATTCCATTAAATAAAATAGCATCATCTATGCAAGGTTCTTTACACGAGTGGCAGATCACCCCGTGATGTGCCACACAGCTTTCCAAAGAAATACGGAATACCGCATTCAGGTACGTTGATGACGCAGAGTTTTCCAGTGACAACACCCCTGCTTCACAGGCTATGGCACAGTCATCACAGAATGTACAACCATTTTTTTTAAATGTCAATGACGGCATACCGTCATCTGTTATAAAAATGATCTTTTCATCACAGGAAGCAACACAAGACTTGCTTTCACAAGAGGGACACTCACTCTGAAAAAGAGATTCAGATCTACCGTATGGCGGTCTAACCAAGAGGAGGGACTCCTCTTTGGTTTGACTTAATGGTTTTGCAAAAGATTTGAAAAAATCTCTTCTGCTTGCCACTATTTAACACCTTCATTCATCGCATCTGCAAGACTTGAGTGTGATTTTAACTCTTCAGTCAGTCCATCAGACTGGAATGTATTTCCTACTACTGTATCGATCTTCGCTTGTGGGGCATGACACTGAGAACAGTTAAATCTACCTTGATAGAGCTTATCTGATTTTTCAGCTTTTGCAAGAACGATATCAGATGTATTACCCATCTTTTCATTCATACCGACTTTTTGACCCTCTTTTACAAGCTCACCATCTTTAAGTTCTGTCTTTGGTCTATAGTTAGTAAAGTGCGATACCGGGATCGGTGTTGCTTTCACAGCTGCTGCTACTTCCGGCATGTGACATCCAAGACACTGGTTGTTATTTTGCTTAATAGGAAGCAATCCTTCTACAGAGTGTGGGATCATTGGTGGAGCATTCACATAAGCTCTTTCAAACTTAGTTGACTCACCTGGTGCAGGTCTGCTGAAGTCTGCCTGTACACCTTCCGTTTCACCCTCTTCAGCATAAAGGTTCGTTTTTCTAAGACCTAAAGCTTCTTCTGTAACTTCTTTTTTATTACCAAGGTCTTCCTTACCAATTCTATCAGTATCACATGCTTTAACATTGATATCAATAACCTTTGATTCAGCAACTGCTGCTGCTGCTGCATGTTCAGTTGCTTTATCTGTTGCTACACCTGCACCACCTTTTATGGATGCTGCTATAGCTGCCATGTCAGCATCAGAAAGATTCGCAACCTGACCTTTCATAAGACCTTTCATCGCAGCACCGTAAGAGCCATCTTTATAGCCTTTAAGTGCCACGAGGATATCTGCTTCACTCATGTCTTTAACAACTTTGGATTTACCCATTGCCACTTTTTCAAAATGCTGTCCGTGACATCCTGCACATGCAGCTGTACTTGCTGCATATAGGCTTGAGCCTGCAAGAAATGTCCCTAACGCCAATAACTTTATTGTTTTTTTCATTCTTCTCTCCTGTTACTATTTTTTGTTTCCAAAACTTCGAATACTAAAACCTAGAGCATCATCATCACAGACATCAATACAGCGACCGCAATTGGTACACTCTCCGTCTGTTACCGAAATACTCTCTTTGTCTATCATATGTAAAACCTGATTTTCAGGACAAACTACTT
>JAGGRU010000156.1 GCA_021159425.1 Sulfurovum sp. | reverse complement strand
AAAGCTAAGACGAACAACATCAATGATAAATGTATGTCAAGCATTAAAACTCCTCGTGTAATTTCAGATTATTTTAACATTTTGGAGATGAGATGTTGGTTAAATCTTAGTGTTTTTTGAGGAATGTTAAAAAGTTTTTGATATCTTTCTCATTGGTTAAGCTTATCTCAATGCTTTTTGCTTTGATTTTATGTTTAAAAGGAAGTAATGACCCCAACTCTTTTGCATAGGGATCAAGTAAACCGGTTTTAGGAGAGGTTAATACTACAGTATCAACATCTTTATATCTTTTAACCATTTTTTCTGCATCACGTACAGAGAGTTTCTGACCGATGATACTATCGATCACGATCTTTTGTTTCTTTTCATCAAGACCAACCAAAATTTTTGCATGCCCTTGAGAGATCTTCCCGTAAACGATCTTTTTTTGTGCATAAGAAGAAAGATTTAAAAGACGCATTGTATTGGTAATTTGTGAACGGCTTTTATGTACAATACCGGAGAGCTCATCATGGGTGATCTTATGTACTTCTATCAACTCTGCATAAGAGTTTGCAAGTTCAATAGAATTAAGATCTTCTCTTTGTATATTTTCAAGGAGAGAGAGTTCACGAAGTTTTATTTCATCTATATCTACATCCGCTATGATCGCTTTTATTGTAGTCAGTTTTGCAAGTTTATGTGCTCTTAAACGACGCTCACCTGCGATAAGTAGATATCCATCCTCTTTTTCTATTACTATTATAGGTTGAAGTAAACCATGTTCTTTAACTGAGTCACTTAACTCCTGAAGTGATTTTTCATCAAAATGTTTACGTGGCTGAAAAGGGTTTGCTGTAATAGCATCAACACGTATTTCTTCCACTCGTTCTCCGGCCTGTTCGAGTTCAAAACTGTTAATACCGGAAAGATCTTTTTCATATGCCTCTTCTACTTCTGAAAGTATATCACCTAATCCTCTGCCTAATGCCATTTCAACCTCTTGCTATCACTGTTGCCAGATCTCTATAGGCAAGTGAACCTTTAGAACTTGAAGCATAAGATGTAACTGCTTTACCAAAACTCGGAGCTTCTGCAACTTTAACATTACGAGGAACAACGATACATTCTTTACCTTTCTTTATGTGGAAAAGTTTATCTTTAAAATGATGGGTCAAGTCGGCAAGCACTTGTTTGGAAAGATTATTCTGTTTTGAATACATCGTTGGAAGAAAGCCTTTAATTTTTAACTTTGGATTAATAGTTTTCTTTAAAAGACTTACTGTATTCAGTAATTGTGCCAATCCTTCCAAAGCAAAAAATTCACACTGTATCGGAATGATCACAGAATCAGAAGCACTTAATGCATTGATTGTAATAGGTCCCAGTGCAGGAGGTGAATCAATAATAATAAAATCATATTTTTTTGAGATCTCTTTAATTTTCTCTTTAAGTACCAATTCTCTATTTTTTTTCTTAGGATTGTAAAACTCTTTTTCTATACCGACCAGACCAATATTCGAGGGTACAAGATCCAGTTTTTTGATGGCTGTTTTAAGTACCACATCTGAGAGTTTCTTGGAGCCTATCAGAACATGATAAATATTGAATTCATAATCACCTCTGCTATAGCCTAAACTGGTAGTTGCATTGGACTGGGGGTCGATGTCCAAAAGAAGTACCTTTAACCCTTTTTCAGCCAAAGAAGCGGCTAAATTTACTGCTGTAGTTGTTTTCCCTACACCACCCTTTTGGTTGGCTATGCTTATGACTTCACTCATCGTAGACTATACACCCTCTTACCCCCTAATAATAACGAGCCGTCTTCACATAAACTTGCGTCTAACAGGCTCTTTTGATAGTTTTCAATATGAACAGAAAACTTTCTACTTAGTTCAAATTCTACCTCATACTCACTAAATACCTGCTTCCATTTTGGAAATTTTTGAAGTTCAAACAGGTACTTTTCAAGTAATATCTGGGGTGAAATATCGGACTGTAAGGCTCTATATCCATTTTCACTGTTTTTTAAATTTATTCCAATTCCACACACTAAAACATCATTCATCTTTTTTGTAATCGTTCCACCTATTTTATTATTATTTAAATAGAAGTCATTTGGCCATTTCAGCCAAATATTTTCACCTAGATCTTCTAATGTTTTTTTCATGATAAAAGAGAAATAGATAGAAGCTGATGAAAGAGGTAAATCTTTAGGCAGCATTTCCAAGTCTATTGCGATCGAAACAAAAAAGTTTCCTTCTCCTCCACTCCAACTGTTATCTCTGCTCCCAATACCGGAACTCTGTTGGCTTGCTATAATAGCTATTGGTGCCTGTAGTATTTTATCCTCTAATTTTTCAAGAAGATACTTTTGTGTTGAAGGAAGAGAATCAAACGATAATATCTCCAACTTTCATCCCCCTTCCAACACAATAGGCTTTGGCAGACATAGCCTTCTTGGATGCAGGTTGAAAAGATCCTATTTTTAAAGAACCAGTACTGCAACCAATAATAACACTCTCTTCTTCAAATGAAAGTATTTCACATTTTTTATACTTACTGTCACGCTCAACCAATACTAAAGTATCAAACTTGATTCCGTTGTTTGCAAATATCCCGGGCCAACCTTCGAATGCTCTGTATTTATTGTAAATAAATGCTGCATCTTCGAAATCGATCTCACCGTCTGATTTTTTGATCTTTTTACACAGTGTCGCCTCATTTTCATTTTGTTTTTCTGCTCTGATATTTTCAAAGTTACGAATAGTACTGAGTGTAAGTTCACAAGCATCCTCTGTAAGCTGTTGCATAAGCGCATGAAGTCTCAACTCTTTAGGAATAATAAACTCTATTTTTTCAAGTATATCACCTGTATCCAAACCTTCTTCCATAAGCATTGAAGTCACACCTGTTTTTTCATCTCCATTGAGTAAAGACTGCTGAACCGGTGAAGCTCCGCGATACTGTGGTAAAAGTGAAGCATGCAGGTTGATACAGGGTGCAATATCTAAAATAGATCTAGGTAAAATTTGTCCGAATGCTGCGACAATGATAAAGTCCGGATTTACATCTCGTATAGCTTCCAATATACCATCATCACTTAAACGATTTGGCTGTAAAACGTTTATATCATACTCTTGAGCCAATACTTTAACAGAAGGAGGTGTTAACACTTTTTTACGCCCGACTGGTCTGTCCGGTTGGGTGAGTACCAAAGAGACTTCCATATCTTCAGCTTTTATCAGTGTATCTAATATTTCTCTTGCATAATGGGGCGTACCCATATAAACTATTTTATA
>JAGGRU010000121.1 GCA_021159425.1 Sulfurovum sp. | reverse complement strand
TTGTTTTGAACCATATAGAGATTTGCTTTATGATTTTTTGTCATGAAGTTATTGTTTTTAAAAAGATCTTTTCCCCAGATAAAAGGGGTGTGTACGAGTGTGTCGTAGTTGGCATTATAGATATCAAGATGCCCCTCAGAACTTAGTCTGCTCATCTCTTGATATTCTTCAAATACCTCTTTGGAGTTTTTAAAATCAAAAGCATCAGTATATCCAAGCGCAAGACCTAATCTTGCAAATATTTCCCAATCTTGAAGCAGACCATTTTTCTTTTCAAATGCGGTAACTCTTGTGAGCGTTCTATCCAAGTTAGTTTGTGTTCCCTCTTTTTGTCCGAAAGGAACAGCAGGAAGTCGTATGTGGGCAAAGGAAGCGGTTTCACTGTTTACATAGGCATTGATCTCAACTACCAAAGATATGTTTTTGAAAGCTTCTTCAACATAGGTTCTATGAGGTAAATGGTACACAGGATCAGTATGGCAAATGATGAGTATATCTATATTGCCTTCATGGGCTTTTTGTATTATTTCATAAGCGGTCAGTCCATTGTTTTTGGGTAGTGAGTTTGTATTCCAAAACTTTGAGACTTTTTGACAATTTTCTTCCGAGTAGTCAAGATGTACAGCCAAGGTAGTACTCAATCCTCCTACTTCTCTTCCTCCCATAGCATTGGGCTGTCCTGTAAGTGAGAGTGGACCGGAGCCTTGTTTATTGATTTGACCAGTGATGATGTGTAGGTTATTGATAGCAAGGTTTTTATCGACACCTTGTATGGATTGATTTATACCCATTGTCCATGCAGTGATAGTATTTTTGCTTTCTACAAAAAGTTTGTAAAATGTTTCAAATTCTTCTTCTGTTATTTGAGTACTTTTGAGTAGTGTTTCTTTGTCAAGTCCCAAAAGTGCTTCTTTGTAACTTTCAAAATCATTACTGTGATGTATGATGAAATCATGATCTATATTCCCATCTTCTATAAGACGTAAAGAAAGAAGGTTTAAAAGGTCAATGTCTGTACCAACTTTGAGAGGCAGGTACAAGTCTGCACTTTTTGCCGTAAGTGTAAAACGGGGGTCAATCACAACAACTTTAAGACCATTTTTTTGTGCCTTTTTAATCTTGTTTGCAAAGACAACGTGTGTTTCTGCAACATTTGCACCGATGAGTATGAGTAGGTTGCATTCATCTATATCACTCATGCGGACAGGTACATAGTCAACACCAAATGATTTTTTGTAACCTACAACAGCAGATGCCATACACGTTCTTGAGTTTGTGTCACAATGAGGTGTGCCTATGAACCCTTTGGCTAGTTTATTGGCAACATAATAGTCCTCATTGAGCATTTGTCCAGAAAGATAAAAACCTATTTTTTGTGGGTCAGTTACTTTGATCTTGTCAGTAATACTTTTTAGTGCCTGGTCGTAACTAGTGTTTTGAAAGACATCATCTGTAGAAACTCTGGTTTGTGGTGTTAAGAGTCTGTTTGTGAAAATGCTGTCTGTTTGCGATAACCCTTTTGCACAAGAGAGCCCTTGGTTGACAGGATAACTTTTTAGCCCTTTTAGTTTATTGTCTTTTATCTCAAATTTACATCCTACTCCACAGTAAGCACATACGGTTTGTTCCATGCTAAACCTCTTTAAGAGCCATAAGCAGTTCAGAAAACACTTGTGCTCTTTCTCTTTTGTCTTGATGTGTCATATTGTAGATCACTTCACTTAATTTTTCAGGTATTTGAGGATTGAGTTTACTTACTTCATCTCTTTTGATCTTTCTCATATCTGTTTTTACTATCTGAAAATTCTCTACTGCTTCATAACGCTTTTCACCTGTAAGGAGTTTAAAAAGTCTTAACCCAAAATCAAAAAGTTCAAATTCTTCTTTCTTGTAAGTCTTGGGCTCTTTTGCAAGTTCAAAGTTTACATCCAGTCCAAGTTTATCCTGTAAAATATAATTGATCTTTGTATAAAATCCTAAAGCCTGATAACTGTAATTTGCACCTAGATATCTCTCTTCAAAAGCCTCAAAGGTTTCTGCTCTTTGTTTCATGGAAGCATAGGTTTTAAGCAGATATTTCACATGATGTTTTGCTTCTGTGATAGGCAGCGTTTTATGCAGTAGACGGGCTTCTTTCGCTACACGTGTGATTTTCCCGCCCAGGAAGATATGCACACCATCTACACGGTTTCCCTCATTATCTTTTGCCTTACATCCTTCAAATCCAATGTCAGCGATGCCATGCACACCACACCCCTTAGGGCAGGCAGACCAGTTCATTCGAATGACAGCATTTTGCAGAGGTACTTCAGAGTTTAGAAAGTGAGCCATCTCTATGGCATCTGCTTTATTTGGAATTACAGCAAATGAGCAGGTATTTGTTCCTGCACAGGCGATCATATCTTGAAAATAGAGATTGTGATACTGAGCATATTTTTTGATGAGTTTTGAGTCTTCGAGCGTATCCATATTTTCTCTGGGAACATTGATCATATAGAGGTTTTGGTCGTAAGTCAATCTAATATTCCCTGAACCAAATGTATTTGCAGTTTTTGCAGCCTCTATCATATCTGTTCCAGAAAAGATACCTGACGGTACGATGAGCTTATAGGCAAATGTACCATCTTTAAGCAGTACTTTGTTTGAACCAAGTGCAATGTTCTGTGACTGTACCATCGTAATACCAGCTTCCAAAAAAGAGATACCAGCTTCTTTTTTAACAGCTTCAATCACTGCATTGATACCAACATCTTGAAGTAAAAAGTGTAGTCTGTTTTTATTGCGGTTATCTCTGTACCCATACTTTTTAAATACAGTGAGAAGTGCTTCATAAAATGTAGGTATTTCCTCTGCTGTGACAAATAGGTTTGCATCTTTAGCCTGTACGCCAACTCTTGCTCCCAGGAAAATATTAAAACCAAACTCTCCATCTTTTTGTGCAAGGACAAAACAGCAGTCATGTCCAAAGATATTACAAGAGTTTGAGAGCGAACCTAAAATCCCTGTATTGAACTTTCTTGGAAGCGTAGATACCCACTTAGGATTTTCTATAAATCTCTTTTCGAGTCTGTCTACAATGGATTTTGTCTCCACAATACTGTCATAAGCAAGTCCATCGAGTGGATCAGCTACAGTGTTTCTTGTGTTATCTGCACCTGTTTGGAAAGTGGTAAGTCCTGCAACTTTCAGCTCTTTTAAAACATTTGCGATATTTTCTATCTTGATATATCGTAATACAA
>JAGGRU010000120.1 GCA_021159425.1 Sulfurovum sp. | reverse complement strand
GGTTAATGCAACTCTTTTTTCTAACCCGCCTGGATTTTCAGGAGATTCGATCTCTTTAACTAAAGCAATATTTTTGAATGCTATTGATAATTTTTCCACTATGATCCTTTTTTATTTTACTATTTAACATTAGGTATATTTCTTTACTATATAACTATTCTACTTAAGAGATAACTTTTTTAAAGCGTTATCATTGTGTAAAGTTAATGATGTATATATCATTCTACAAAAACCTTATAGTCTAACATTCTTTTTTTGATTGATTTAATACCATCACCGGAACCTGTTGGTGTATAGTTCACTTTGTTACCAGTTGCTGCTGCTGTAAGAATTGTTTTCAATGAGCAATAATTGATACGAATAAACCTATTAACCCTATCAAATATGATGTGATTAACTTGATTAATCGTATCATTTGTGCTAATATATACCTACTTAGACAAAGGCGTAAAACACTTTGAAGGTGGGCTTAGTACGAAAAAATATATAAAAATCGCAAACACAACATCTGCAACTGCTTCACGTGATATAAAAGGTTTAGTGTTGCTTGGTTGTATTAGGCAAATAACTGGAACCAGTGGTCGAAATGTTCAGTATGAGGTATTCATACCAAATCTGATTTAAAATACTCCTGACTATTAGAGGGATAGCTTCTATTTTATATGTAATGATAGTTGCACATATGATCATAGTCATTCATGGACATGAGAAGCTTTATGCTGTCATTACACTTACCATTTTTCTAAGTATTATGCTTCATGGACTAAGTGCCAAGCCCCTTGTCTTTTTATATAGTAAAAAAAGATTTATAGCTAATTGTATTTGATTTAACTGGAAGTCGAGTTCTATTAAAACTGTATGAAAAGTTACAAATAGATTACACCGACTCTCAAGAATAGACTCGTAGGTCGGGGTGTCCCCACTCCGACACAAACCTTATATGCCAATTTCATTTTGACTCTTTAGCAAACAATCATGCATACTTTTGTCGTAGTGAGGGCACTACGACCTACGAAGAATATTTCTATATTATAATGTCTATAATGCACCCTATTTTGATGTATGCATTACATCTCAGGCGATACTTTAAAATACTCTTGATTATTAGAGCAAATTATTTTTTGATTCTTTTCTTCAACGTTTGATATTTCTTCATGCCCACTTTGGCTATCTTTTCTGCTTGTGCAAAATAGGCAAATTCTAAAGTATCACAATCTTCCGGAGCCTTTATGGTACCTCGTTTTATACGACGTTCTAACGTTAAAAGCAATCTTTTCTCAAGCATTTGGGTCTCAACGGTCTCATCCGGTAAAATGTGTTTTATCGTATGTCCCATATTTTGTAGAGACAGTGTTAGCTAACTTGAGCCTTTTTATGAGTCTGGTCTCAATTACGAGGTAATTTTTTCTACTGATAATAATCTTATGTCTAAAGCAGTGAAATCAGTTTCAGGAGTTTGACATAAATTTTTAGAGATAAGTATACATTTTTGCAGATTTATTTCTTTAAAAGTAATTAAATTTAGAAATAAGTCTATATTTTTGCAGATTTATTTTCAATTTATGCTATAATATTTGAAATAAGTCTACAAGGTATATTTTATGGTTGGAAGAAAAAAAGAAGTCAAAGAGCTGAATAATCTTTGTGAATCAAAAGCGAGTTCCCTGGTTGCTATTTATGGTAGAAGACGAATTGGAAAAACATATTTAGTGAATTATATGTTTAAAGAGCACAGAAAAGAGTGTCTTTTTTTTGAGTTCACAGGTGCTTCTGATAGCAGGTTTGAGGTGCAGCTTAAAAACTTCATTGAACAGGTATATGAATGGTTTAGGGTTGAGCCTGTAAAAGAGATAGAAGATTGGACTGATGCCTTCATCTTCCTGAAGAGAACCATTGATGCAGAGGTTGAAAAAAGAGACCACAAAGAGAAAGTCATTATTTTTATTGATGAGTTGCCTTGGGTGGATCCTTCTGAAAAAAAAGGTTTTTTGTCTGCTCTTGGGTATTTTTGGAATACTTATTGCGAGTCCAGAAAGAATGTCTTGATGATACTTTGTGGATCAAATGCATCCTGGATAAAAAATAAAGTGCTTGAAGATGCAGAAGGCCCTCTGCACAACAGGATAACCAAGAAGCTACCTATGTTTCCTTTTGACCTGCAGGAAACTAAAGAGTATCTTACCAAAGAGAGAAACTTTGATATTGGAGAGAAGCTAGCGACTGATCTCTACATGATCTTTGGAGGTGTTGCTAAATACCTCTCGTATTTAGATCCCAATAAATCTATCAATGACAATATAGACTCACTTTTTTTCACTGTAGACGGCCTTATGTATAATGAATACGATAAAGTGTTTAACTCTTTATTTGTGGACAAAAGATCTCCTCACAGAAAAGTCGTTGATCTCATCTGTCAAAAAAGATCAGGATATACCCAGGTAGAGATCTCGAAAGAACTAGGTGAAACGGGTGGAAAGCTTAATCCTGTCATTGAAGAGCTGCTGCAGTGTGGATTTATCCAAGGCACAACAAAGTATGGGTTCAAGAGTAGAGACACGAAATATGTCATTTCAGACCCTTATGTATTGTTTCATCACAAGTGGATAAAAGAACTAAGCAAGAATGACATCTCTAAGTTCTCGTCAGGGTACTGGAGAAGTCAAATCCAAACACAAACCTATGCAATATGGCGAGGCTTTTCTTTTGAGTCAGTAATCATTTCCAATATGAATTTGTACCTAAAGGCAAGAGGTATGAGCGGCACCACAGCCAAGTATGGATATTGGAACACTGATGCCAAAGCAAGCGGAGAGATTGGTGCACAGATAGATATGGTGGTTGACTACGGTAATAGTCAGTACGATATCGTGGAGTGCAAATACTATAAGGATCTTTTTGAGATATCCAAGAAATACAAAGAAGAACTTGAAAACAAGTTGCTGATGTTTAGAAGGTACGGCCTAAGAAATAAGAAGAGTGCGGAGCTGAGACTCGTTTTTGTTACAAGTGAAGGCGTAAAGGCAAACAGTCACTACCATAGCCTTAATATAGAAAGCATCGAGATAGAAGACCTCATTTCCTAATAATAATTAAGGTACTGAAAATGATCCTAGTTTTACAGTGCTTTGATACTTTCCAATATCTTATTCGTATTGCTCTTACTTGTATCGATTAATAGTATTGCATCGCTTCATTTGTAGAGACAGTGTTGGCATCATCATAGGTAAAAAAACCCTGTTGATACTCTGAACGGTAGAGATCAATGAGTTCTACTTTATCGCCTCTATTTTCTGCACTCT
>JAGGRU010000021.1 GCA_021159425.1 Sulfurovum sp. | reverse complement strand
CCGTATTGTAGGGGCTTTTATGTGGTCTCATAAGCCTGAGGTCGTGTTTTCGAGTCCCTCTCTTACTACCACTTCTAATTAATAAACTACTTTCTGCTAAAAGCAGAAAATCTAGCTTCGGGAATGATGCTGACACCAATATTGAGGATATAGGTACCCGCTTTTTTAAATGTATAATCATATGTCTGATCTTCCCATGAGCCATCTTGTAAAGGTCCAAAAGTTTCTAAGTCTTCATCGCTTACGATCTCATACTGTTCATTAAGTACCTCTACTAAAATATGACCAAATTCCACCTCTTCTTCTGTCATATCACTGCTTATATATTCTTCTTTTTCTGAATCCGTGTAGAGCCTTTCCAAAGTAACTTTCATGAGAAGGTTTTCATCTTTTTCTGCAGTGTAGGTCAAATAAGACTTTGAATCGTATGTTGTTATGTAAGTTCTTCCATCAGCTATTAACTGAACCGGTTCATCTATGGAACCGCCTGTCCTTGGTGTGGGTAAGTTACTCCCGCCGGTATCAGATGAGCCACTTCCGCCACAGGCAGTAAATGCCAATGAGGCAAATCCTGTTAAAAGTATTGTTATAAGTTTTTTCATATCTTGCTCCTTCACTGCTAGGATATGGGTATCTCAATAACCCTATATATTCATATATCAATTATACCTAATTTTAAAACAATGCTGTTTGCTCCATAAGTCAAAAAAAGCAACACTAAAGTATTTTATTGATATTATTTGATATTATTAAGTATTT
The DNA here is from genome assembly GCA_021159425.1 of Sulfurovum sp. GTDB lineage: Bacteria > Campylobacterota > Campylobacteria > Campylobacterales > Sulfurovaceae > Sulfurovum. The sequence continues at coordinate 2,548 of JAGGRU010000021.1, read as the reverse complement.
TAAAATACTTGTAGTAGGGAGGAGGGTAAATATGTTAGCATTGATCATTTGGATCAATATTCTTATTATCATTATTGGTACAGTTGCAGTATCTGCCTTATCTATTTTGGAGATAGAACAATTATTGCAATGGAAACTTGTAATAGTATTTATACTCGCTACGCTCTCTTTACTCTTGTATAAATGGCGTAACTCACTGCGTCTTGATGAACCACAGGTGCACATTCAATTTTTGGATGATTAAGATATTATTACTGCAACATTATAACTCCCCTGCATTTTTAATAATATCTATACCAAACTTATCTCTTAATTTCTGCATAGAATCAGTAAGTTTGGATTGCTTCATGTCATCTTCATAATGTAACAAGTCCATAGTAAGCATTTTATGCTCTTCAAAGTTGGACAGCGTAATATTTACCTGAACAATGGCATGGGTAGGGTGTCTGTCAATAGTAGCGAACATGTTGACCATCTCTTGTTTAAAATGACTTTCACTGAAGAGTCTGTTCGTATTGATGAAGTCTTTTGCTTTGGAACCGTATTGATATTTGATCTTCAATGAAAAGGTCATAGGACTATGTCTGCCTTTATAGGCAAGAAAGGACAAGTGCCTGCACAGTATGGTAATTCTCCTTTTGATCTCATCACGATTGGCTTCCGGATCAAAGGTTCTACCCAACCCTATAGACTTTTTAGAATGTGCCAACGCTATCCCTTCATTATCTATCCCGCATATACGACTATAAAGTTGTATACCCGGTTTCCCCCAGGAGTAGAAGAGATCCTTTCTCTTTTTAATGTCTCCCAGTGTTTTGATCCCTCTTTGGGAGAGTCTTTCCTGATAGCCTTTACCAATGCCGGGAAATTCTTGTATGGGCAACTCTTTGATGAAATGAGCTACTTCATCAGGCAATACGAGTTTAACCCCATCGGGCTTGGCAGCATTTGTTGCCAGTTTTGCGATCCATTTGGTTTTTGCTATGCCTATGGAAATGGGAAGTCCAAGCTCATTTTTTATCTGTTGTTTTAGTTTGATGGCGAATTCTACGACATCTTCATCTTTTATCCATCCTGTCACATCCCCAAAGAACTCATCTATGCTGAACTGTTCAATGGACGGGATCTTTTTTTCAAGAAGTAGTTTTAGTTTGTGAGAGAGTTCATGGTACAGAGGGTAGTTTGGTGGAAGGACAGTGAGTTTGGGACAGCATCTTAATGCTTCAGCTACAGGCATAGCTGTTTTGACTCCAAAAGCCCTTGCTTCATAAGACGATGTAGTAATGATTCCTCTGACCCTGCCATCAGGATCTACAAAATACTCTTTGAATGTTTTATTGCCGTTACTGCTGAGTATGGAACTTGTAAAGGCACCTTCTATGGCGCTGAGATGTCTGATCTCTTTTTTTCTGTTAAAGATACTGAGATTACTTCTTCCGCCTACAGCTATAGGTATATGATCCAATTGTGGATTGTTAATTCTGTGGGCAGCTGCAAAAAAGCAATCCAGGTCTAGGTGTAAAATCATAGTAAGAGTGTAGCAGGTTATGCTACTGCAGTGGAAAAGTATGTCATATTGACAGATTTAGATGTTTTAGTGTTTTAGTGTTTCAATGCTTCTTGCGGCTATTTCCCCATACAACAAATTCGAAATTATATTGATGTATAATGATTCTATTGCGCTTTATTGCCTTTATAAAAATAAAGAGGAGGAGAGTCTATGTTTGTTGATAGTCTAAAAAGAATTTTTCACAGCAATGATCATAAAGAGATCATGATCGCTGGGCTTTATCTCTCATCTATTGTGATTTTTTTACTTTTAGGTATTGTGGCAGGATTGATAGGGTATGAAACCATCTTTTGGATAAAATTAGGCATAGTAATACTCAATATCATACTCTTATATGGTTTTCTAAGATCAGGTAAGGTACAACTTTATGCTGTTTTTTTGCTATTGATCGTAGAGCTAGACAGTGCTTTTGTGATGCTTTACCTGCATTCCGGCAATTTTGTAACGATCTATCCATTTTTTGTTATTTTTGGCTTTTTCTTCTTTTTCAAACTTCGAGCAGCAGTATGGATGGTCATAGCCCATCTTCTCTATTGGCTGTTGATCAGTGTGTACGGACATTTTGTATTTCCTCATGATCCTGTATTTCAGGTGATCTCTCTTACAAATATCATTGTGAGCTCTATCATTGCAACCGTATTTGCCTACCTGTATCATATTTCTACGGAAATAACGTATGAAGAACTGGAACATGCGAACAGACAAAAGGAGATCTTACTCAAGGAGATCCATCATCGGATCAAAAACAATCTTAACAAAGTATCTTCTATGCTTGGTCTTCAAATCCTGAACATAGAGAACGGTAAAACAGAAGATACAGAAGAGGTTCTGAGAAAAAGCAAACTTCGTATAGAAGCAATGGGAATGGTGCATGATACGTTGTATAAAAGCAATAATCTGGAAAAGATCAATTTTAAAGAATACATTATAAATCTTACACAACTTATCAATCAGACGTATGGTAGAGATATATCTGTA
>JAGGRU010000390.1 GCA_021159425.1 Sulfurovum sp. | reverse complement strand
TTTCCATACAGCTTTAGTGACATTTGCCTCTTTCATGAGTACGGTTTTAGCCTGGCTTTTAACTCCTATCTCATCAATGAGTCCCACTTCTTTAGCTCTTTTTGAAGAGAAGATGTGGGCATCTGCATAAGATTTGGAAGCATTGATCTCTAACCCTCTGGCTGTGGCTACATCTTTTACAAAAAGGTCATAGGTGTCTTTAGTCAATGTTTCAAGTTCTGCTCTCTCTTCCTCTGTCCATTCTCTTGTTGGTGTACCTGCTTCTTTGTATGTACCCTGTTTTACGGTCTGTGTTTTTACCCCGATGGTCTTCATAAGCTCTGAAACATCTGCACTCTGCATGATCACACCGATAGATCCGACAATTGAACCTGGGTTTGCAATGATCTTCTGTGCATAGATAGAACTGTAATAACTCCCGCTTGCCATAATACCGGAGGCATAAGCAATGACCGGTTTGTGTTTTTGCAACTCTTTAATGGCATACGCTATCTCAATGGAAGGTGGCACAGCACCTCCGGGAGAATTTACATTCAGAAGAACACCTTTGATGTTTTTATTTTTTTGAGCCTCTTCTATCTCTTTTACAATTTTATCAGCAGTCATTATGGGACCTGTTAATTTGATCTCCTGTAAATTGGCTGTGCTAAGTGGTGTACTTGATTTTGGCATAAATACTACCAAAGCAATTAAAAGAAAAAGCATTCCCTTAAAGTGTTCACCGATCCATTTGATTATTTTTCCTAGTGTACTAAACATATTTAATTCCTTCAATATAAACGTTTGAAACTTCTTTGGTATGTAAAATGGTCCAAAGGGCTATCTCTTCTTCTCTTTTTGGTTTTTCTTTTAGAGTAACTATGGCAAAGTCAGCCAATTTTCCTTCTGTAATTCTACCACAGTTTAAACCCAATATATCTGCAGCATCGGATGTCACCGATCTAATGAGCCTGTTTGCCAGTTCCTGCATAGGTGCTTGATGATGCAGCATCAGCGCTGCTCTAAGTTCATCAAATATACTTAATGAATCATTTGAACTTAAGCCATCTGTAGCTACAGAACAGGGAAGATTGAGATCTTCAATGTTAAGTCTTCCACATCCCAAATAACGGTTTGAACGAGGGCAATGGGCAATAGAATGTCCTTTGTCGGCTAAGTAATCCAACTCTTCTTTCGTTGCCTGTACACAGTGAGTGAAGTGTGTAGGGTAAGTGTCAAAGGCAAACATGAATTCTTCTATATTTGTCACAGGTGTAGAGGTATTGAAAAACTTTTCAAAAAAGCCTTTAAGTTCACCGGTACCTTTCTCCAACCACTCTCTCTCCGCCTGTGATTCTAAAAAGTGGGCAGAGAGTGGTAGTTTGTTCTGTTTAGCTACATTGACTGCTTTTTGCAAGATAATGGGATGAACAGAATAGGGTGAATGTATGGCAACCGCAGGAGTAATACGGGAACTTTCCTCGCAACTTTGTGAAGCTTTGACCCTCTCCATAAAGTCACCGTAAAGCATATCGGCATACATGGCATTTGAACCTATGAGTTCATTAAAAAAGACCACACGCTGTGGTGTTTTTTCACAGACTTCAAGCTCATTCCCAAAGCTGGAAATGGCTCCAAAGGTCGTTATTCCAGAATGCAGCATGACATCACACTCTTTTTGCATTACTTCATTATTGCACTCACCCATTAATTCATCACGATACTCGATGACACTGTCAAGCCAAGGCATGAAAGAGCCGTATTTAAGTGAGGTTTTGTTTGCAGAGAATTCCAAGTGTACATGGGTGTTGATAAACCCGGGGTAGATGACGGAATTAGCTTCTGTCTGTATGATCTCTGCTTCAGGATATTTTTTTTGTAATACTTCTATACTATCTATGGCTTGGATAGTTTCTGTAAATGCTATAGCTTGGTTTTCCACAAAGCCAGTAGGTGTATATATATAGTCTGCCACTAATATTTTCATAAAGTTTGTCCTTATTTCTATACTAAAGTATAATTTGGATTTAGTGTTTTAGTTACGGTTTGGTGTATCTGTTTCAGCAATGTATCATCTACTATACCGATCTTTTCTACAAGCCGCTCATTTGCAAAGTTTTTCACTTGAAAGCAGTCAATAGCAGATACTTTTGTAAGACCATTGTCTTTACTTTTCTGTATTTGTATCATCCAGGGGTAGTGTATGTAGTTAGCTTTCCAGTCGGTAATAGGTACAATGGTTTTAAGAGGCAATCTCCCTATCGTGTCATGGCTTATGACTATGGCTGGTCGGAGTTTAGAAATCTCACTCCCTACCTGAGGGTAAAACTTGACCAACCAAATTTCGCCTTGCTTAATACTCATATAACTCTCCATTGTCAGAGCCTAATTCTTTGGTAAGATCCATATATTCTTTATCTTTCAGTGCTAAAGCAACACCTTTTTGCCACTTATCCAACTCTTTTTGTTTCAGATAATTGGCAATGGCTTCGTTATAGATGGTTGAGAGTGAAACATGCAGTTCATCTTTTAAAGCAACGACTTGTTCTTTTAATTCTACAGGAATGTTAAAGGTTACTTTCTCAACATTATTGCTGTATGTTTGTGCCATATAAATCTCCTTATATATTTACCATATTATAACATGGTGTTTTAAGGATGTCAAGATAATGTAATCAAAGGTGGAATTTTATAAAGTAGTGGGGATATTAACGGTTATTGTGAGAAATAGTTTTACCCACAGGGTAAACTATTGGTCTCCTCGTTTTTGTTATCTTTATGATGTATGTTTGTGTTTTTCTTCTATAAGTTGCCCTGTAATATATTTATGTAAAACACTTTTAATAAAAGTTTGGTATTTTAAACCTTCTTGTAATGCTATTGCTTTTATTTTTTCAAGTTCACTTGATGAAATTCTAATGTTCATCTTTGTTTCTTCTTTTTTAACAAATGCTTTTGCAGATTTTTTTAATAGTTTACTATTCTCTTGATCATGCTTGATTTGTGATAAATCAATTTCATCTAAAGAGTCCATTAACTCTTTTTCTTCATTATCAATATAGTTATTTTTCATCGTAAATAAAGTCCATGCCCAATTATAATATAAAGTGCGCACAAAGTCAATAGATGAGATAACGATTTATTCAAGGAGCACTAAATAGATTTATGTAAACTTTTAGATGTGGTTAGAGACAAAGTACGATTTAAACACTACAGTTTATCGACAGAGAAAACATATATGCATTAGAGAAAAAATACCCTAACGCAAAGTTTGAGACCAAATGGCAGTTTTTATTTCCCATGCGAAATGTGGCTAAAGATCCCAGAAGTGAAGTGATACGTAG
>JAGGRU010000048.1 GCA_021159425.1 Sulfurovum sp. | reverse complement strand
GTTTTTTATTGCTGTCGTCTACTTCTTGTGAGTAAGACTCTTTGTTAAGTATTATTATCACGGTTTGTAAAAAATTTTGAACTCACTAAGTCTTCCCCAATTAGTATAAAGTATGTTGTAGATATTTTACCATAGTAGACTTTGAGGGATAAAGCATATTTAAAAAAGTGTCATCTGAGTTTACAACTAATTAACTTCTTTCTTTACACTTTATTCCTTGGATCAAGAACCGTTTGAATACGATCGGACAAGTTGAGGTTACACCAATATACCCAAAGGCAAACAGTAAAACAGAAACCCCTCTACAGATATGGGTTGTATTTCATTTCCCCCGTAAAAAATAATCCCTTTGTCAAAGGTATCTTTCGATTCTTTTGCTAATTCAATCATACCTTTTAAGTCACTTTTTTTAATACTTGCCTTCGCTTTAACTTCTATACCGATAATTTTTCCATTACGGTTTTCCAGGACTATATCCACCTCTTTCTTTCTTAAGTCTCTAAAGTGGTATAGGTTTACACTATTGTTACTGTAGGAGGCTTCTTTAAGTAGTTCACTGTAGGCAAAATTTTCTATAAGAGAACCATACACACCATCTTTATTTTGTAATAGATTTTCTTTATTTACATTCAAAAGGTAACTTGCAAGCCCCGTATCTATAAAATGTATTTTAGGTGACTTTATGACCCGTAAAGATGCATTCACATGGTAAGAAGGCACAATTTTTATAATATACATTGCTTCTAACAGCTCAACGTACGACAACACTGTTTTATTGGCAATTTGTAATTTTTTCGCAATAGTATTGTAATTGAGTAATTCCGCATCATACGTAGCTAGCAACTGTAGCAGTGATTTTATCAGATGGAGTTTAGACAATGATATTTTTTTCAATTCTAAAATATCTTTTTGAATACGTGACCCTACATACGAAGCAAACCATTCATCACGCAATCTATGTTCATAGTCAATAATTTCCGGGTATCCTCCACGAATGGTTGTGTCTAATACTGCATCCAATGTTCCATAACTTTTCAAGTCAAGATAATTTTCAGAAAAAAGTGCATCCATGACATTGATGGTTTTCTTTTGAAGTTCAGCATTAGACAAAGGGTACAGTGTATAACGTACCATTCTACCAGCAAGAGATTCTGTAATCTCATGCATACGCATAAAATCTGCAGATCCCGTCAAAAGAAACATGCCTTTTTCATTTTTCTCATCAACAGCCATTTTCAGATAAGGGATGAGCTGGGGAGCGAACTGAACCTCATCTATGACCAATGCTTTTTTAGCATAAAAAGCAAGGAAATTAAGCGGGTCATTCTGTGCCATTTCCAATTTATCTGGTTCATCCAGTGTAATATAGTCCATGCCACGCTCATCTGCCAACTTTCTAACAAGGGTAGTCTTCCCTGACTGTCGGGCACCATTTAACATTACTATTCTAAAGTTATCTAAGGCTGAACATAAAGTTCTGTGCATTTTTCTTGGTATCATACGCCCATTATAACGATTAATTCCAATTTTTACAAGGGTAGATTCCAATTTTTACACATCTATATTCCCAAAATTACATTATACTTCTTTACACTTTATTCCTCGGATCCAAAACAGTTTGAATACGGTCAGATAAAAGGTTTGCAGCCAAGACCAGAATAAACATAAAGATAAAAGCAGAAAAAAGTGACCACCAGACCATAGGCTCTCTTGCCATTTCAAGTCTTGCCTGATTGATCATGTTTCCCCAAGAGTGCATGGTTGGGTCAACCCCTACTCCAACATAAGAGAGAACAGCTTCTGCAAGCACCAGTCCGGAGAAGTCTAATACTACAGAAATTAGAATGATATGCATAAGGTTGGGAATGATATGACGACGAATGATCGTCAATTTACCTACACCAAACGCTTTAGCCGCTGTAACAAACTCTATTTGAGATATTTTCAAAGTCTCAGCACGAAGTAACCTGCATAAACCTGTCCAGGATGTGATCCCCAGTATCAGTATGAGAAACAGCAGTCGCAGGTCTGAACGCTCCAAAGTTGTTTCGAACCAGGTAGGGTTATTGTCCATCATGACTTGCATCGACAATACACCCGCTGCAATAAGAAGTACTCCCGGGATCGAACTTAACGTAGTATAGAGATATTGGATCACATCATCCACCCAGCCACCGAACAGTCCGGCACTCACTCCCAAGATAACGGCTACAGGCAACATAATAAGTGTGGTCAGCATACCTATGAGTACTCCCGTACGAATACTTTTCAAACTCTGATAAAGAACATCTCCCCCTACTTTATCTGTTCCTAGAACATGATAGTGGTAAGAGAGCATATAGAACCATGTGAATGTCACTATCAAAAAGAGGACTGTCAAGTAGGCTGTTTTCCAAGGTAATTCACTTTGGAAACCTCTTTTTTTACGCCAAAGAATATGTCCAAAAATCACTGAACCGCTAATCATAAGCCCTATAAAAATAGCAAAAAGAGATTTTTGGACAAAAGCATCATCGCTAGAGACATATTTTAAAGGCAAGTACTTCTGCTGTGTTACTCCATCCCCATCAACTACTATAGACTGTGCATATTCATGTGTTGCAAAAGGTGCGGAGTATGTCCGTTCTGTGTTTTTTATATTGTGCATAAACAGCTGATCCAAAAGACTTGTCATCTCTGCATATTGCACTTGTTGGCTTTTTGTCTCCGCTGTATGAGTAGCCAGACGAAAATGTACTGAATCGAGCAGTGTAAACAACAGATAAAAAAGTAAAACAATAGAAGATGCCATTGCTATACTTGACTTGAAAATAGTATGCCAGATTTTTTTAACTTGAGGAGAACGAGAGACGGACCATCCCCATAACATAACAATAAAAACCAAAGTCCATACCATGATATCTGTCCAGAGTAATGTTAAGATCATGATAATGAGACTCCTGCACAGTAACCACACCCACAAAAGTTTAGTTTTGGGTAAGATTTGAAATATAAAATTTGAAGGACTAACTGGTTAATTTGAGAATTTTTATGTTTTAAAGGTTGCACAAAACTAAGCTTCCCTTCGGGTATCAATAGCTTTCCTATATACTGCGTTAATCGTTTTTGAATTAACCAGTTAGTACTGCAAACGATTGCCTTGCCTATAGAAAAGCTATTGATATTGTGGGTGTGGTTACTGTGCAGGAGTCTCATAACTTTACTCTCGGGTCAAATAAAGTGTAGGAAATATCTGTAAGGATCAACCCTGCAATGTACAGTACTGAACCCAGGAAAACCATCGCTTTTACTATGGCGAAATCTTGTGAATTAATGGCATCTATCGTATAAG
>JAGGRU010000123.1 GCA_021159425.1 Sulfurovum sp. | reverse complement strand
TATTTTCACCCATGGGTAATAGAGCATGGAATATGATGATGAGCCCTTTGGATATATAAGTGTTTGCCTGTATGTTCAAATATTTCAAACACTAAAGTACATTTATGATACCCTAACAATTATATTTCTTAAATACATAGGAAAGCAATGAGCAATCAAAAATTAGTACAGATCAAAACAGCAGGATTTATACTCAAGCCAAATGCACCGGAGATAAAACCTTTGTATGAGAAGATAAAAGCACAGTTTGAAGCCAAAGGTATGGTTGTAATTATATCTGAACAATCAGCTGAGATGATAGGTACTAATGGGATTGATTTTGAAGGGATGTGCAAAAAATCAGACTTCCTTGTTTCTCTTGGTGGAGACGGTACACTGCTTTCATTGGTACGTCGCAGTTATGGTTTTCATAAACCTGTTGTGGGTATCAATGCAGGGACCCTTGGGTTTCTGGCAGATATTACGATTGATGATGTAGATAATTTTTTAGATCAATTACTTGAAGGCGAATATAGGATCGATAATCGTATGATGATGGAGGGCTGCATCACAACAAAAAAAGGAAGTAAACAACCATTTTTTGCACTCAATGATGTAGTACTTACACGACCGGTCATCTCTAAAATGGTAAAGATAAATGCATCCATAGATGGTGAGTGGTTCAATACCTACAGGGGTGATGGTCTTATTATTTCTACACCGACAGGTTCAACAGCCTATAATTTAGCAGCGGGTGGACCTGTCATATATCCTCTTACTCAAGCCTTTATCATGACAGCTGTTTCTGCCCATTCACTTACAAATCAAAGACCTTTGGTGGTGCCTGCTGACTTTACTATTGAGTTAAGTTCTCCAAGCGAAAAAGTCATAGCAGTAATAGACGGACAAGATCATTATGAAATGCATGAGGGAGATGTCTTGAGGATACAAGGGGCAAAGATTGGTGCAAAACTCTTACACAGAAAAGAACGTAATTATTTTTCTGTACTGAGAGAAAAACTCTCCTGGGGTGACAAACATTGATAGAACGTCTATACTTACGTGATCTTGTAACATTCAAAGAAGTTGAATTAAAATTTGACCCGGGACTTGTAGTGTTTTCCGGTCCCAGTGGTGCCGGAAAATCTGTTCTTATGTCAGCCATACTATCCAGTTTCGGGTACATTACTAAGGGGGCAGCATCTCTTTGTGAAATTAACCTTTCAAAACCTGTTACCTTAAAAAGTGAAGCTTTTGAACTTGACGATGATCTAACGATCAAGACACTTAAAAAAGAGAAACTACGTTACTTTATAGGCGGACAAAATATTTCAAAAAAGTTACTTGGAGAAATGTTGTCTCCCTATGTCAAATATCTGTCTGTTCGTGACAGAGGTGGTTTTGAATCAGAAATATTATTGCAAATGATAGACAATGAATTGGTCACTAAAGATAAAGACTATAAAAAATCTCTTAAAGAGTATAAAAAACGTTATACAAATTATAAAGAGAAAGTAAGTCAGCTCAATAAAATAAAAGAAGATGAAGCCAAGCTTGCAGAGTTAATAGAATTTGCCAATTATGAGATAGACAAAATAAACTCTATAAATCCTCAAGTAGGAGAAGAAGAAGAGTTGTTAAAAGTAAAACAGCAACTTTCTCGTATAGATAAAATAAAAGATTAAAAGTAAAACAGCAACTTTCTCGTATAGATAAAATAAAAGATGCTTTAAATGCGGCATCTGAGATCTTTGCTTCTGAAAGCTCTGTGGAAGAGGTTTATAGACTTTTAGACAAAGATATCACTATGTTTTCTGATATGATGAACCAACTTCGTGCTGATTTTGAAGATACAGAAACTTTGGCAGATGAGCTTGAAGAGATAAATGTTGAAGAAGTTTTAGACAGACTTGGTGACTTAGCTACCTTGAAAAACCGTTATGGTTCCATAGAGGAGGCTTTAGAGTACCGTGATACTAGAGTTCAGGAGCTTGCAGGCTATAAAAACATAGAACAAGACAAAAGTATGTTGGAATCTTTTTTAAATATAGAATTCGCAGAGCTGAATATTATTGCTTCGAGACTTTCTCAGTCAAGAAAAAGAGAGGCTAAAGTGTTGGAAGAAATTTTAAAAGGTTATTTGGAAACGCTAAAACTCCCGGCACTTACATTTAATTTTGACCTTACTTCCTTGAATCAAAATGGAATTGACAGTGTAGATGTGATGCTTGGAAGCTCTAAAACAGATACTCTAAGCGGTGGTGAGTTCAACCGTGTACGTTTAGCTCTCATGGCAGCTACCATAGCTAAAAAAGAGAGTAAACAGGGCATACTTATACTTGATGAGATCGATGCAAATGTAAGTGGAGATGAATCTATTGCCATTGCGGAAATGATAGCAAAACTTTCAAAGGCATATCAAATATTTGCCATATCTCATCAGCCTCATTTATCAGCTAAGGCAGAGCAGCATATTGTTGTAACCAAAGTGGGTGAATCTTCTAAAGTTGAAGTCTTAAATGATGAAGGAAGGGTGCAAGAGATAGCCCGTATCATCGCAGGAGAAAATCCTACATCCCAAGCCTTGGCATTTGCTAAAAAACTTAGAAGTACACAGGTAATAACGGAGTTCAAAAATGAGTAGTGCATTAGTTGTTTTTAGTGGTGGTCAAGACAGTACAACATGTTTGGGGTGGGCTAAAAACCGTTATGAGCATGTTGAAACCGTTACATTCGACTATCAGCAGAAACATTCTATAGAAATTGAACAAGCTAAAAAAATTGCTGAAATTTTAAAGGTTCCAAATTATATTTTTATCATAGATATATTTACCCAACTGGCTGACTCTGCACTGCTTGATGTAAATAAAGATCAGGATATCAATGCTTCCCACCATTCAAAACCTAATCTTCCGGCTTCATTTGTCCCAAACCGTAATGCTATATTTTTTGCAATTGCACATGCCTATGCACAAAAACAGGGACTGGAGCACATCATCACCGGCATAAACCAGACAGACTATTCCGGCTATCCTGACTGTCGTGAGCCCTTTGTTAAAAGTCTTGAAATGTCACTCAATATGGGGAGTGAATCAAATATAGTATTCAAATACCCGCTTATTGACCTTACGAAAGCAGAAACATTTAAAATGGCAAAAGATGAAGGTGTTTTAGATCTCGTTATTGAAGAATCCCATACCTGTTACAATGGAGACCGATCCTTAAAACATGACTGGGGTTACGGTTGCGGGAATTGTCCTGCCTGTGTTCTCAGAAAAAAAGGCTGGAATGAGTATTCCTGGTTATGATCATTCTGAACATTGAGCTTTTTTTAACGCACTTTTCGTTATAAT
>JAGGRU010000266.1 GCA_021159425.1 Sulfurovum sp. | reverse complement strand
TACCTCCTCTTTAAGTAAGTGTAATTATCATAGATCTAAATTATAGCATATTGTTAACGAGCAAAAAACTAAGCAGCTTCAAACCCAAATTCAACTTTGAACCGTGTAGCTTTCACTTTTGGAACTAAAGCACTCTTTGACTTTTGAAGTTCTACTATACCGTAGCGTTCAAGTGTCTTAAGTGTGCGTGATAAATTTGATTTGGCTCTACCCGTTAGCTCTTCAAGCTCTTTGAGTGATTGAGGGTTTTTATCAAGTATGGTTTTTAGTAATGCTTGATTTTCATTACTAAGTATTTGAGCCATTGATTTCATAGACTCAAACCATACTTTAGGTTCGTGCTTCTTAGGTACATACAAACCTTTGGCTATGTCTATGGTTCTTTGCTTGTACTCTTCTTTTGTCATAATGCCTACTGCTATTGTTTTCATTTGTTATGCTCCATATAATATTCTGCACTTCTCCAAAAATCTTCCATAAGCTGTGAAGCACTTTCAAACTCATAGGCTACGATGTTCATCTGCTTATGTATGTGGTCGTATGTTTCTTTTTTAGCTCCATACTTCTTCTTAGATTTAAAGCTATGTGCATTGTCATAACCTATCACACGTTGATTGTTTTTATCGTGCAAGGTTAAAGAGTAACGTACTCCGTGAGGTATCTTAATGCTTACCTCAACCTTGATGGCTTCAAACTTTACCCAATAGCCGTTATCCATAGGGAATGTTTCACCATGTAGGTTAAGTAAGTTTTCTAAGTCATACACGCATATCCTTTGTTATCAAGAGATGATAACATCATTAGTTTTAAAAGTATATTAACTTGGCTAGATACTCAATTCGACAAGTTAATATACTTAAGGCTCCTGAGTTGTTTTAGTCCAATAAAACTTTCAAATCATTCAGATCAAAAAGAAGTAGATTTTCATCTTTAAGACTTAAAAGCTCATTTGAAAATCCGCTTTTAGAAAAAAGTACAAAAACATCTGCTGTAATTCCAGATTGAATAGCTTTTGCCTTGAGTTTAGAAAGTTCATTCTTACATATTTTTCTCTCTTTATATTTACACTCACCCAAAATCAACTTTTTATCATTGGTAATTGCCAAAATATCAAATTCACTATGCTGATTCCAGTAAGACCCGGAACTAAGAAGCGGTGTTGTCTCTTCATAATATTTTACTAAAAGATCATCGCAGAGTTGTTCATAGACCAATGAGCGTAAACGTTCATAATTTTTATTGAAATTATCTAAAAAAGCACTTCCCCTACCCTGTAACAGATCTTTTTTATAATAGGTTACAAATCCAAACCAAAAACGCATATACGGATGTACAAAACGTAATTTATCTTGTATACGATAAGAGCGAAGTTCTTTTTTCAGTTTATATTTGGGATGTATTTTGAGTGGCTCTTCTCTTGTAGGCTCCAAATAAAGTATATTCAGGGAAATAAGTTCCTGAATAATCTCAACGCCCGCCCCTTCACTCACCCTGGCTTTTCTAAGCACAGAATAGAATTTCCCATCTCCTCTGGCAACAGCCATGAGTACTTCACGATAAGGAGATTCAATGATGTAAGAGGGAGAGACAAGCGTTTGAAATTTAGAGAAGTTTTGAACAAAGTTAGATTCAACCATAGAGAAAATATCATCAAAAAAATCAATTTCTATGTTATCTTCTGCTCCACCTAAAATAGAAAAATATTCAATAGACTGTTCTAAAGTTAAGTGTGGATTATGTTCACAAAAAGTTTTAAACAAGTTTTTTATAATATATATACCTCTCTTTAATGACTGATATAAGTTTAACATACATTAGATATAATATCTTATAACATAAATGATGTTTTTTTCATCAACACTCTGTATATAAAGTATTTTAAATGGAACAATTTTTCACCAACTCTGAACAGGTCCAAAATATTATTAAAGGGTTTAACCTTACCAAAACACTGTTTGTATCATCTATTATTATAGGGGAGCCGAATATTGGTAAAAAATCACTGGCTCGTTATCTGTTTCCTAAAGCACCTTTAGTCTCTGGTGAAAATCAGGAAGAGGTTGAGAAACTACTACAAGATGTTGATGAACTGATCATTACTGATTTTGAAAAACTCTCCAATCAGGAATCACTTAATTTAGACAATAAACGTATCATAGCTACAGCAAATTATATGGGTAATCAACAAACAATAGATAATTTATTTGCTTTTATCTACACACTTCCCTCTCTTAAAGAACGTCCTGATGATACTAATTATATTAGAGATATGTTTATAAAAGAAGCGGAGTCCACTCTTATGCTACAAGAGAATAGTGTTTCTATTTCTGATATACCCATTAACCTGTCAGATAACAGTAAAACGCTGAAAAAAACCATTTTTACCCATTTGATGAAACATTCCATGGATGATAAAGATATTCAAGAAGCTGTCTACCACTATATACTGCAAAATTTAAATGGAAATAATGAATATAAAGAACATCTTGGACTTTATGAAAAACCACTTATAGAAGCCGGTCTGAAAAAATACGGTTCTCAACTGCAACTCTCTCAAGTTTTAGGCATCAACAGAAATACGCTCAGAAAGAAGATACATGAACACGATATCGATTGATTTTAAAGCATTTGTAGAATGGGACAATAGTCCGTTTATTCTCTTTAGTGCTGAAGGGAAAATACTCTATTTGAACAATGTAGCTGAAATTCTGTTTGGTTATGTCTCAAAACCGGAACTTTATGACATTGCTCTGGCGTATGCACCACAAACCTTTGGATACAAAACCACGACACTTTCTTTGAACTATGATGCTTTTAACTTCTATGCCATTACAGTAGGTTACGAGAATGAAGATCATATCTCTATACGTTTTTACAATGCTCCGCGTGTAAAACCATCTTCTCCTCTTGAAACAGATAAACTGATGATGACAGATATCAATATACTGCTTGAAGCAAACATTGCACTTTTTAAGACCAAAAATACTAACCCTCTATCACTCCTCACCGATCAGGACCTGCCTCCTTTTAAAATCGATCAAAACAGATTTTCTAAACTGCTTCGTAAAACATTAGATACCTTTAGGTCTTCTGACTCCATCAATATAACACTTAAGCTGCTTATAGGTGAACATGTTGTGATCGCAAATAAAAAAGAAGCCATTGTACAACTTGAAGTAAAAGCCAATGGTCGGTACCATGATGCAGATGATGAAATAAGATCTTTAGCAAGCCAAGGGCACATCTCCTGTCAACTTAAAGAACATATGATTAAATTGGAGATACCTCTTATTCAATAATAATATATTTAATAAACCTCACAATGATTAAAAATTAATCAATCATAC
>JAGGRU010000172.1 GCA_021159425.1 Sulfurovum sp. | reverse complement strand
TCTCTGTCCCCATATAACTCTCAATTTTTAAAAGGTTAATACCATTGGTTGCAAAACCTCCAAGTACTTTATAGAGGGCTGATGGTATATTTTTTACCTGAAATACCAGTGAAGTGATGTATCTTTTAGAGGGGTCATAAATCGGTATATTTTTCTCTCGTGAAAGTATGAAAAACCGTGTAGTATTTCCACGCTTATCTTCAAAATTTTCTTTTATGATCTGGAGTCCATAGATATCTGCTGCGAGTTTTGAAGCAATAGCTGCTCTTTGCATATCTTGTAATTCTATCAACTCTTTAGCTGCACCCGCAGTGTCAAGTTTTGCTTCTGCTTTCAAACCTAATGCGAGGATATTATGATGACACTGTGCCAATGCCTGAGGATGGGAAGCCACATATTTGAGATCTTCCAACTTTACATCAGGCAAAGCAAGCAGACAATGTACGACAGGCTCAAAATGTTCACCTATGACATGCAGTGCCATTTTAGGGATCAATCTATAGATCTCTTCTACTCTGCCTGCTGTAGAATTTTCCAGTGGGATCATCGCCAGGTCAGCATCACCCTGTTCTACCAGCCACATCGCTTCATGAAAAGTATCACAGGCGATGGTCTCATGATCTCCATAGGCATTTTTACAAGCCTGTTCCGAATAGGCACCCTCAACACCTTGATATGCTATTGTTTTAGACATTTCATCACCCTGTTATTCTATTATTTTACTCACCGGCATCTCTACAATAGACTTTGCACCATGCTCTTTGAGTTTTGGAATCAGATCACGAAGATTTCCTTTATCTACAACAGCCATCACATCCACCCAGTCACCTTTTGCCAAATTTGAAACAGTAGGGTTGTCATTTGGAAGGATCTTCAAAATAGCCTCCAGTTCAACCTCTGGAGCATTGAGCATGAGACAGACTTTAGGTACTGCATCTATCACAGATTTCAGCATCATGATGATCCTGTCGATCTTGACTCTTTTTTCCGGATCTGCATATGCCTTTTTATTGGCAATAAATCTTGTGGTTGTCACCAAAACTGTATCGATGATCTTCAAGTCATTTGCTCTCAGCGATGATCCTGTTTCTGTAATTTCAACAATAGCATCTGCAAGATCAGGTACTTTAACCTCAGTTGTCCCCCAGCTGAATTCTACATTGGCTTTGACACCGTGAGAAGCCAGATAATCAGTAGTAAGATTAACAACCTCAGTTGCTATGGTCTTCCCTTCCAGATCTTTAACACTTTTGTAAGGAGAATCTTCTTTTACTGCCAAGACCCATTTGATAGGTTTAAAACTCTGTTTTGCATAAGTCAGTTCAGAAACTTCTATGACATCTGAACGATTCTCCTTGATCCAGTCCAAACCTGTCAATCCGCAATCAAGCTGCCCGCCTTCAACATATCTTGCCATTTCCTGTGCACGGATAAGCATACACTCCAACTGCGGATCATCAACCGTGGGGTAATAGTTTCGCTCTCTTACCTTAATGTCATATCCCGCCTCTTTAAATATCTTGATCGTTGACTCTTGCAGACTCCCTTTGGGGATCCCTAATTTTAATATCATGTAACACTCCTTTTAAATAAATATATACTAAATTACTCTTTAGCAATAAACTCTGCTTCAAACTGATACGTTCTTTCACCTTTATGTCGGCCAAAACCTATATCTTGAAGTTGCCTCAGGTACTCAGTGAGCCCTATATTGAAATCTTGATTATTGGATACTGTTTTCAATTTAAATTCAAAAAATCCTGTAGGATTGATGTAGAGCATAACTTTAACTTTTTCTCCCGCATATTCACTTTGTGCAGGCCAACCTTCAAGCATACTCTGTACTTTAGCCAAATAAGCATTTTCTACTCCACTGTCAGAGCTTTTTTGATTCTTAAGTGACGAACTGATACGTTGACTGGCACTTTTTGGCTTATCTGTCACTTTAATCAAACTATTTTTCGGTTTCGTTTTTATAGGCTTATCACTAACCTTGATAATATTTTTCTTCTTAGGTGCTTTCACAGACGCAAAAAGATTTTTTGCACTGTTCTTCTTTTTGGGTTTTGTTTTGTTTACATCTTTTTTAACACTCTTTTTTTTCTTAACGATCTTCTCTTTTATAACCTTTTTCTTAATAATCTTTTTAGGTTTAGGTTTTACTTTTGGTTTTGCTTTAGGCTTTTTCTTTGGTTTGACTTTTGGTTTTTTCTTAACAGCTTTAGGTTTTTCAGATTTTTTTGGAGCAGAAAGTGCAACCTGTATACGATGTTCATCTTTTTTAACATAACGTTTTGATTTCTCTTCACTTCTGGTATTGAAATAAAAGACCAATAAACCTATGACTGCAAAGTAAATACCAATAGCCAATACACCCGGTATGTATTTAGAAGCTTTCATCATAGTGTGATCAGAGATACCTTCTCAAAACCGGCAGCTTTCACACTTTTAAGAAGATACATTACATCTTTATATTTAAGTTGTTCATCTGCACGTATATAGACTTCTGAGTTTTTATCGAACTTTGCAGACTTATTTACAAAATCATCCGCAAAAGTATCTAATCCGTAAATATCATTATTGAGATAGATCTTTTGATCTTTATCCATACGTATTGTAAGTGTTTTAGGTTTTTCTACCTTGACACTCTTGGACCCCTGTGGCAAATCGATCTGTTCCTGAAAAGTAATAGTTGGAGCAGTGATCATCAGTATTGCCATGAGTACCAACATAACATCTACAAGAGGTGTAATGTTCAGATCCGGATCATCATCCCATGAGAACATGTGATTCTTATTCCTCTATCTGAGATAAAATTACCTCTGACTGAGAAGTTAGAAGTGAGCTGAGTTCATATGCTTTACGTTTTAAGATCAAATGAAATGTATAGGCAAAAGTCGCAACAGCAATACCTGCCGCTGTTGCAATAAGTGCTTCAGAGATTGCAGGAGCAACGACAGATAAAGAAGCGGATGACTGTGAACCAAGTTTAGAGAAAGTTTCAAGTATTCCTATCACTGTACCAAAAAGACCAATGAAAGGTGATGTGGCTGCAATGATGGAGAGCCAAGTCAAACCTTTGGTTGAAACACGTATAGCATCAGAGGATGCAGCTTCAAGTATGGCTTTGTTTGGTCTGTTCACACGGCTCAGATAAGTAAAAATAAGTGAGTTGTTAGCCACTGATTTTGACTGACCTGTATAGAGTGCTTTAAGTGATCTTGCTTCTGAGGATATGCGTGCATTGATAATGTAGTATCTGTCAAAAAATACCCAGAATGTAGCTATAAAATAAATAGAAAGCAGTAGCAGTACAAAAATAGTAATTGCACTGCTGTCTATGAAATAATCTAGGAGAGACC
>JAGGRU010000165.1 GCA_021159425.1 Sulfurovum sp. | reverse complement strand
ATGTGTTGTTGGACGCGTATTATAGCACCGAAGTCTTTAGATGTCAAGGGTTTTTCGGTTAAATTTGTAAATTTGCTTAAATTCTTTTGTTTTTAATGGTTTGCTTACATTAAATATAATAAGTTTCTTAATTTGTGCTTGGTTTCAATTAAATTAAAAAAATATTTATATTTTACTTAAAACAAATGCTTCCATATCACTAACGACTTCTTCAAGTGTTCTTGCACCGTCGATAACTTTTAAAAGATCTTTATCTGCATAGAATTTTTGGATCTCAGCCAATGGATCAGTATAGATCTTCATTCTATCATTAAATACATCTTCATTGTCATCTGAACGACCTTCACCAGGAGCAGCTTCTGCAGCACGACCAAGAATTCTTTCTCTGGCAACTGCTTCACTCACTCTTACTTCGATCACTGATGCAAGTTCAATATTATCTTCTTTGGATACCAATTCATCAAAGGCAGTCATTTGCTCTTCGCTTCTTGGATAACCGTCGATGAGTACGTTAGGTACCGGTGCATTATTGATAGCAGATACAATAGTGTTGACAATGATCTCCAGTGGTACAAGCGCACCTTTAGAGATGTAACTTTCTATCTCTTGACCCAGTGCCGATCCGCTTCCAACTTCTTCTCTCAACATATCACCTGTAGAGTAATGTACGATATTGTCATTTTTTTCAGCTATCATGCTTGCATCTGTTGTTTTACCAGAACCTGGTGCTCCGATGATCAAAAATAGTTTTTTCATGTTTTGTTCCTTTTTTGTATTTACGCTGTTGGCGCTTGTTGTCTGATTCTAAGACTCAACTCTTTCAACTGTTCTGCATCTACTTCACTTGGTGCCTGTGTAAGAAGACATTGTGCTTTTTGTGTTTTAGGGAAAGCAATCACTTCACGTATACTGCTTGACCCTGTCATGATCATGATAAGTCTGTCAAGACCCAATGCAAAACCACCATGTGGCGGTGCACCGAATTTTAGTGCTTCAAGCAGGAAACCAAACTTGTCTTGAGCCTCTTCTTCATCGATACCAAGCAGTTTAAAGATCTCTGCCTGCATCTCTTCCTTATGGATACGGATAGACCCTCCACCAAGCTCTGTACCGTTAAGTACGATGTCATATGCGATAGACTCAATATCTTCAATATCTTCATAGTCGAGTGATTTTGGTTGGGTAAATGGATGGTGAAGTGCTTTTACTTTACCTTCTTCTACTTCAAACATAGGGAAATCCATGACCCATAAGAATTCAAAGGTATCTTTAGGAATGATCTCCATGAGTTCAGCTAAATAGATACGGAAACGACCCATATAGTCCAAAACAAGTTTTTTGTCACCCGCACCAAAGAAGACTGCATCACCCACTTCAAGTTCACATCTGTCAATGATAGCCTGAATGTCATCTTCTGTAAAGAATTTAGTCAAAGGTCCTTTAAGACCATCTTCTTTCATCTGGAAGTAACCTAGACCGGATGCACCGAATTTACGTACATACTCTTCAAAACCTTTCATTTGACGTTTTGAGAAGATCTCGTCACCTTTTGGTACTTTGAGTGCTTTGATACGGTTTTTCTTAGGTGTCTTTGCAATGCCTGAAAAAATCTCATTGTCACATCTTTCAAAAATATCGATCACATCTACCATTTGAAGGTCATAACGCATATCCGGTTTGTCTGAACCATACTTTTCCATAGCTTCAGAGTGAGTCATACGGTTAAATTTACTTGGAACATCAAAACCACACTTTGTAAATACATCGTGAAGGAGTTTTTCAGCTACAGCAATAACATCTTCCTGATCACAGAAGCTCATTTCAACATCTATTTGCGTAAATTCCGGTTGTCTGTCTGCTCTTAAGTCTTCATCTCTAAAACATTTAGCGATCTGGAAATATTTGTCAAAACCACCCACCATAAGAAGTTGTTTAAAAAGCTGTGGAGATTGAGGCAATGCATAGAACTCACCACCGTGTACACGACTTGGCACAAGATAATCTCTTGCACCTTCCGGTGTAGATTTGGTAATTATCGGTGTTTCAACTTCTAAAAATCCAAGTTCATCAAGTACATTTCTTGTTGCAATAGTCGCTTTTGAACGAAGCTTGAAAATATCATAAGACTTTTGTGTTCTAAGTTCTAAGTAACGGTACTTAAGCTTGATCTCTTCATTTACTTTCTCATCATTAAGCTCAAAAGGCATAGGCTTTGAACGGTTCTCTATGACAAGTTTATCAACAACCATTTCTACTTTACCTGTTTTGAGTTTAGGATTTTCAAGACCTTCACCACGTGCTCTCATTTTACCTGTAGCAACAAGAACAAACTGATCTCTTACTTCTTCGGCTATTTTGTGAGCATCAACATTGTCTGCCGGGTCACATACAAGTTGTATCACTTGGTCTTTGTCTCTAAGGTCGATAAAGATCAACCCACCATGGTCTCTACGGCTAGAAACCCAACCGGCAACGGTGACTTCCTGACCAATATGTTCTTCGTTTACTTCTGCACAATAATGTGTTCTCATTCACTATCCTATCTGTTTATAATGCCGCGATTATAGCTAAAAGTTGTTTAGGGTTGAATTTGGTGTAGGAAATGAACGGTTTTTATGACACTTAAAAGTATGAATTATCGGCAGTTTACACTTGTTCCTCTCCTCTGATTTGTTATGTATCTATCTAGGAGTTTGTCGGATTAATGCTCAATCAACTACAAATTACATCTTTTTGCCATCTTCCCCATACTTTTTCGTTAAATAGCTACGGCTATTCGCCTCAAAAGTATGAAAAACCTGACTAAAAAGCTGAAATTCTCGCTTCGATCAGACTAATCCGACAGACTCCTAGGTATGCCTATAACATTTTTTCTAAAAATAGTTTTATATAAAATTGCACCGTTAAATGTTGAGACGGTTAACTTATTTCTCTCCAAGGTTTTGTTATACTATTTTAATCTATAGTTGTTCTTTTCTTTGCACCTACAAGCCAATAGGAAATAGCCAGACCGACAATAACAGCAGCAATGATCAATAGTTCTTCTCCTTTTTCAGAAGAGAGAGAATATATCAATACTTTTCGAATAAGTGCTGCCATAGCAAGCATAATAAATGCACCTATGGCAAATCCTTTGCCTTGTAAATGATGAATTTCTTCGTGAATTAATTCTATAGAAGCCCACAGTACAAGCAAACTACCAAGAACAGTCAATATTCCTTTTTCTATTTTTATATCAGTAAAAAACAGTAGATAAATATCATACACAAAAAGTCCTATAGCAAAAAATGCTACAAGTGCCAATGCACCTGCGAGGAAGTAGTTGATATATGAATTAAATTTTTTTAAACCTGATAAAATATTTTTTTCTATTTTAGAG
>JAGGRU010000025.1 GCA_021159425.1 Sulfurovum sp. | reverse complement strand
CTCTTTAGCTATGGCATAAGCCACAAGATGGGCTATTTTTTTAAGGCGTGGTTTTAGCCATTTTGTCTGTTTTTCGCAGGTTATTTCTCCAAGTTCAAGTATGAGAAATTTTTCAGCACGTATCCAGCGGTAGGCATAATACTCTTTTAAATTAGGGGTGAAGTTGTCTTCATGCCATCCAAAAGGGAAATAGCTTTTATAGAGTTTTTCCCAGCGTCTTGCAAACGCATAAGAATTACTGCTGGGGTACCCTATGGAAGCACCGGAATTACAGGGTGTTTTAGCACCGTCAAAGTGAATGGAAACGGCTATCTTGGCTCTTGTGAAGCGTACTTTTGCAGGTATGCGTTTTACCTCTATACCCCAGGCACTTAATTTTTTAGCTACTTCATCAGCAACTATAATATTCCACTCTGCTTCTCGGTAGAGTGCACTTTCGGCACCTGTATTGCCGGAAACCCTGCCTTCATGACCTGCCTGTACTATCACTGAGACAGGTTTGGTACTCCCCCAATATGCCTGTATTACAACAGAAACAGGCTTTGTGCTGCTCCAGTAAAGGATGTATCCTACAAAGGAGATAATGAGTATTGCAAAAAAAGCGCCTGCGATGTTTTTAGTATACATGTCTTGTTAGTACCTATTTTTTCATAATTAAAGTTATCATTATTAAAAGTACCAACCACAGGGATGGCGAGTCCCTGTTTTTACTCAATACAGTCGAACTGATAAGCAGACGAGTAGTATGAGTATGGCTAGTACTCTAATTTGTAACATGGACGTGTTCCTTTGCATTGGATTCCCACACCGCCACCCAACTAAAAAAAGCCAAAAAAAAAGGTGACCAGAGTTAAAAACCCTGATCACCCTTTACATCCAAAACATAACTGAAAGCCATTCAGTATATGTATTACATTGGAAAACGTGTCATGTTACACAGCGAGATTATAGCTATTTTATAACTCTTTGTCAAACTTGTCGTAGGTTTGGTCCCACCAAACGTCAAATCCCGGTTATGGGTGCTTGGCAATTTTACATAGAGATAAATGTTTGAATTTCCTTAAGGCGTTTGGCAGGGCCAAACCTACGGTCTTATTTTCTCAATAGCGCTGCTGCTTCCTTAGCATGGTAAGTGATAATAATATCAGCTCCTGCACGTTTAAATGCCATGAGTGTTTCCATCATGACTTTGTCATAGTCTATGACTCCTGCTTTTGCTGCCATTTTAAGCATAGAGTATTCACCGGACACATTGTACACTGCAAGCGGGAGAGAAGTGTTGTTTTTTACATCACGTACAATGTCAAGGTAAGCCAGGGCAGGTTTTACCATGAGTATGTCTGCTCCCTCTTTTTCATCTTCCACAGACTCTAAAATGGCTTCATTTCTGTTTGCCGGATTCATTTGGTAAGATCTTCTGTCTCCAAAAGAAGGTGAACTTTCTGCAACATCTCTAAAAGGTCCGTAATAAGCTGAAGCAAACTTGGTTGAATAAGACATGATTGGTAAGTTTTCAAATCCAGCCCCGTCCAATCCGGCACGAATAGCAGTGATCATTCCATCCATCATTCCTGAAGGGGCTATCATATCTACACCGGCTTTGGCGTGAATGACTGCCTGCTTTGCCAGGTTGTCAAGTGTAATGTCATTGTCAACGGTTTCCAGTACAGGGTCGAGTACACCGCAGTGTCCGTGGTCTGTGTATTCACAAAAACAGAGGTCTGTGACAACAAACATGTCAGGGTGTGCAGCTTTGACTTCTCTTACTGTTTGAGCCATGATCCCGTGTTCACACATCGCGTCAGAGCCTACAGAATCTTTTGTGTCGGGTATACCAAAAAGGATGATAGATCTGATACCAAGTTTTTTGAGTTCATCACACTCCTTAATAATTTCATCTATACTCATTTGAAATACACCGGGCATAGAACCCACTTCATCTTTAATTCCTGTACCGGATCTTGCAAAAAGAGGGTAAATGAAATCATTGACAGACAAATGTGTCTCCTGGAGCAAGTCTCTCCCTGATCTTGCAAAAAGAGGGTAAATGAAATCATTCACAGACAAATGTGTCTCTTGCAGTAGATCTCTTAACACTGGATTCATTCTTTTTCTTCTAAAACGTGCGAACATTTGTAAGCCTTAAATAAATATTTTTAACATTTTAACCAAAAATTCCTAATTCCTAATTCCTAATTTCTAATTCTTACAGTATAATCTCGTTATGAAACACATTGAAATATCACAAATTGCCATTTTACCAACCAAATACGGTACTTTTAATATACAAGCCTTTAAAGAAGGTGAAAAAGAACATTTGGCACTTTTCACAAATAACTTAAAAGAGATAGATGCCCCCATAGTACGTGTGCATTCAGAGTGTCTTACCGGCGATGCGCTTTCTTCTGTAAAGTGTGATTGTGGTGAACAGCTTGTGTTTGCCCAGGAACTGATAGCAAAAGAGGGTGGGATGATCATCTATCATCGTCAGGAAGGACGCAATATAGGACTGCTCAATAAGGTTAATGCCTATGCCCTGCAGGATGCAGGCTTCGATACTGTCTCTGCAAATCATCAGTTGGGTTTTAAAGCAGATGAGCGTACTTATGAAGTAGTGGAATTTATAACATTTTGGTCTTACAAAAGTAAAATTTCTTACAAATAACCCTGCTAAAATAGACAGCTTGCCGGACATTGAGATAGTAGAACGTATCCCTATTCAAATTACTCCAAATCCTCATAATAAAAACTATCTTCAAGTCAAGAAAGATCAGTTGGGACATTTACTATAATCAAATTGAATTTATAATTAAGTGGTTGAGCATTATACGGTTTAATGTTATACTTCAGAATAAAATAATGCCCAAGGAGAGAGTAAATGAATAAAACACTACTTAATTTAGCTGCAGTGATAACTCTAGTGACTACCGTTAGCGCAACAGAGTCTATCGTAGATAAAACCAAACTTCAAGAAATCATCACAAAGAACAGGGTGCTTCAGGATCCTTCCCTGACATTAAAAGGGGTGATAGAGAAAGCAGACAGTTATGTATTGAAACTTGAAGCGAGATCACCTCAGGGTTCTCAGCTTATTACAGCATTTTTAGATAAAAAAACGTCAGAACTTTATATTGGTTCAGCTTACGATAAAGAGGGTAAGGCAATTACCTTTCCTAAAGATGCGAAAGTTGTAAAAGAGGGGGTGTCTTTTTCTTATGGGAAAGGGAGTAAAGACATCTACATTGTTACAGACCCGGAATGCCCATATTGCAGCAAATTTGAAAAAGCGATAGCCGGTAAAATGGATGATTATACTGTACACGTCATACTTTTTCCTCTTTCCTTTCATAAAAAAGCACCGGTAATGGTTGACTGGATCATGCAGGGTAAAGATGACGCAGGGAAGAAAGAGAGATTTGAAGA
>JAGGRU010000208.1 GCA_021159425.1 Sulfurovum sp. | reverse complement strand
ACGATAATTTCAAGAAAGCACTCAATGCAGGAAAGAGTGAAGCCAGTCAATACCTCGACAGACTCTGTAAAGAGAGTGCCTGGGTTTGTAAAAACTAAACGGGCTTCGGGGAGGTACTCTTAAGTATCTCTTGGTTATAATTCACCTCTTAAAAAACGACCAGTCGTTTGAGCTCGCTTAACTCAGTTGGTAGAGTGCCACCATGACATGGTGGAAGTCACAGGTTCAAGTCCTGTAGCGAGCACCATTTTTAACCTTAAACAAATCCCCAGCACACCGTCAAAACATAATGCAAATTCCTATCTCTGTAATATTATTTTTAAATTTTTTCATTCCTGCGGTTATTTTTTGCATAAAATTTGCTTTTTAGGTAAGATATCTATAGTGTAGTTTTCCTCGATAACATGATGCTAAAAAATAACTTGGATTGATCAAAGTTAATATAGGTATGAATATAGGAAACCCTTTCACAGTATAAAATTCAGTTTCAAATAGGATAATTGTTTTGAAAAGAGTATTGCAAAAAGTATTGAAGTGGATTGGATATACATTCCTGACTCTTATTATACTCACCTTTACCAGCATACTCTTTTTACTTACCTCGACGCAAACTTTACAGTGGGCTGCAGACCGATATGCACCGAAGTATGGATTTGCATACAAGCAGATCTCGGGTGCTCTTCTCACTGGTCTTGAAGTTGAGGAACTGACTTTCAAGAATGAGAGACTGCTTGACAGCCTGAAAGTAGGATGGAACCCTGCTTCGATCCTTTATAACAAAGTCTCTATTACCCATCTTGAAGCCAGCGGACTGAATGTAGAAAATATCAAAAAAGTTGTAAAGGCTTTTGTTCCTACTGAACCTGAAGAAGATAACAGTAGTTTTATCCTCCCCTTTACCATTGGAGTGGGAGAGGTCAAACTAGAAGTTGATCCATTTGAATGGAGTGGAATAGGATTTAAAGATATTTCATTGGATGTGAAAGATATTGTCTATTATGGTGAGGGTGTCGATATTGATGACCTGTCTCTCTCTATCGATACCAATGTTACAACTATAGAGCTAAGTGGAGAGATTCAAGAGAAAAATGTCAGGGTTAAAAAACTCAACATATTAGATATTGATACGATCGCATTTCAAGATGTTATTGAGCAAATGATAGACATAAAAATACACGAAGAGATTGTAGAATTAGTAGAACCTGAAGTAGAACACTATAAAGCCGGTCGGAAGCATCTTTTACCCAAAAGTGTGCAAGTTGATTCTGCTATTGTGACAGTGAAACCTGCTGATCATCCTCAGGTAAAATTGCATCAGGGAGAACTGAATGCAAGCTCTATCAAGGTTGATATCTATGGGATAATCGACCTTAAACCCGATACAGTTCAAGTAGGTGCTCTCTCTGTGCTTCTCGATACAAACCTTTCCCGACTCTCTATGCAGAGTAAGTTACAAGATGAGAAGATCACGGTTGAGTCATTATCGCTTCGGGAGTTAGACACAATAGCATTGACAAAGCTTTTTGAGTCCATAGAAAATAATCAAAGCGCTAAAGCGGAGACTCCAGATATTAATATTACAGCAAGTCCATTGCTGCCAAAACTTCTTTATGTGAAACAGTTGGACAGCTCGATCAAAAGTGCAACATACGATCCTGTATTTGTTAAAAGTGCTGAAGTGAATGCAACGAATGTGATGTTGAATATTGCTACGTTAACTGCAGAGAGTGGAGAGATCGATATCAGTGCAGTAACCAATTTTGCAACCCTGATGCAGCATGGAGTGATCAAAGACAATCAGATAGAAGGAGAAATACTTCTTGACAACTTACATAAAATAGAAGGATTGGATAACAATTACAGCAGACTCCTGAATGATCTGAAGATCAAATATAAAGGTGATGCAAAAAGTATTGAAGCAGAGATCAGATCCAATATCGCGACTATAGAGGCAGATGTACTTTATGATAAAGAGTTAAAGGTCGTTACAAAAACCACTTTTCCCAAAGATTCACTTCTTAGAGCGTATATCCCAAAGTTGAACTTTGATGCCCTCAGTCCTCTGCATGCTGATATCTTATGGACCAAAAAAGTAGTGCACGCCGATGTAAAATCCAAGGGATTGACTTCCAAAATGACATTCAATCCGAAAAATAAAGATCTTGATGGTGATCTGGTGATGGGTGGTGCCAAGTTTCTGTTTAAAGGGAATGTGGAGAAGAAGATATCTTTGGAAAAAAGTGTTGGTTCAGTTCAGAGTCTGCTAAATAAGATCTCTACGATCTATACTTTTAAGCCTCCGCCATTGGATGGGGATCTTAAAGTTTCTCTTGCTCTCAAGGAGATGAAAGATTTGGAGTTGAACCTTCGTTCCAATAGACTCATCTATAAAACGGATAGGAAAACAGAGCATATCTTGAACAATATCATGATATCTCTTGGATTTTCAGATTCGGTACTGACCTTGAACAAATACCATACTACTTTCCAGGAACAGAAAATATTTGCCAATAAACCTTCAGTGATCAATATCAAAGAGGGAAAGTTGGAAATTTCCCCTCTCTGGATCAATGATGAATTGAAAGTAACAGGAAAATATAATTCCAAAGATAAAAAAGGTGAGATCCTCGCT
Source organism: Sulfurovum sp. (assembly GCA_021159425.1). Classification (GTDB taxonomy): domain Bacteria; phylum Campylobacterota; class Campylobacteria; order Campylobacterales; family Sulfurovaceae; genus Sulfurovum. The sequence goes on along the minus strand of JAGGRU010000208.1, from coordinate 826 downwards.
TATGCTGATAGTTTGAATGTCAGCCATGAAAAGACATCTTTGAGAAGCCGTGTGGACATTAAAAGCACAGTAAATGACAAGCGTATCTCGCTAAGAGGTTCTTTTACTATTCTTGGTGGAAACATCAACTATGATATGGATACCAAAAAATTTGATCATGACCGAGATATTGTCATGATCAAAGAAAAGAAGAAAAGTCAAAAAAATCCATTTTACGATCTCTTGGAGACAGAGTTGAAAATAGATACACAAAAAGCACTTCTCTATAAAAATAAAGATGCCAACATTAAAGCCACAGCAGACCTTTTGATCACAAAAAAATCTAAAGGTCCCCTAAAAATGCACGGAGAACTAAATATCCTTGCTGGATCTAGCTACACATTTAAGGGGCATACCTTTGTTTTAAAAGAGAGTCACATTCATTTTGTAGGTAATCCAAAACAACCCTCTCTTGATATTGCCGCCATCTACCAAAACCCACGTGCCCAGATCACTGTACAAATTACAGGGAGTCCCGCTTCTCCACATTTCATTTTCTCTTCCACGCCTTATATGAATCGACAGGAGATACTCTCTATGCTCCTCTTTGATTCTCTTGATGAAGGTGACTACCATTCTGAAGAGGAGATGGAAAAATTAATGGGATCCTCTATAAAAAACTCCCAATTTTCAAATGTAGGAGATACCGTAGCCAAATCCATTTTTTCAAGCATTGGGATGAATATAGACCATATCCCTTTTATAGGAAGTTCCCATCAGGCCAAACGTAATCAAAGGACATTGACTTCACTGGTATTATTTGAGAATGAAGATAAAATAAAAAGAG
>JAGGRU010000230.1 GCA_021159425.1 Sulfurovum sp. | reverse complement strand
ACCTTACAAAAGTGCAGCCTATTGCATCTTGTCGTATGTGTATCGTAGATGTTGAAGGTGTAGATGGAATGATCCTCTCATGCCAGGAGAAAGCAACTGATGGTGCAGTGATAAACACACAAAATGACGAATTGCATAAAGAACGTCAGAATATCATGAAACTTTATAACGTAAACCATCCTTTAGAGTGTGGGGTATGTGACAAAAGTGGTGAGTGTGACCTTCAAAACAAAACCATGGAGTTTGATGTTGAAGTACAAAACTTTACAGCCAGAGATCAGCACAGACCGGTAGAGAACTGGGGACATGTCTCTTATGACCCTGCACTTTGCATTATGTGTGAAAAGTGTGTAAGGGTTTCAACTGAAATTACAGGCGATGAAGCATTGCAATTGAAATTTGGTGGATATTCATCAACGATCGTTAATGTGAAGCAAGAGAAGAACTACGCTTCTTTAGGTGAAGCAGCAGCAGTATGTCCTGTAGGTGCACTGGTAGATACGAACTTTAAGTACTCAACCAATGCCTGGGAGCTTGAAAAAATACCATCTGCCTGTCCGCATTGTGGCGGTGGTTGTCAAATGAACTATGAAGTGAAGAATAATAAAATCTACCGTATGACGAATGCCTTTGAATTCTCAAACCTTTGTGGTGCAGGCAGGTATGCTTTTGATTATGCAAATGAAAATGTATCTAAAGATAAAGAGGCATTTGCAAAAGCCGTGAAGGCATTTGAAAATGCAGGTTCTGTTATTTTTTCAAGCCAGACCTCAAATGAAGAAGCACTTATTTTACAAAAACTCAAAGAGGAAAAAGGATTTAAACTTATTTCTCATGAAGCAAGAGCGTATCAGAAATTTATGCAATCCTATAGCATGATCACAGGTAAAAGCCTTTATGGCGGAACCCTGAAAGCACTTTCTGAATCAAGAGCAGTGATCATTATGGGAAGCAAGATCAATGATGACAGTCCGGTTGTAAAATACCATATCAATATGGCAAGCAAATGGCATAGTGCAAGAGTTGCGTATATGCATCCGCTTGAAGACAAAGAGATACAGAATATTGTGACTCAATTCATTAAATATGAAGCGGGAAGCGAAGAGGGTGTTGCTGCACTGTTGGCAGATACACTTCTGAAAGAGTTGGAATTGCCTAAAGCAATACGTGCATTTATGGATGATCTGGATATTGGCAACTTGAGTGCAGAGAGTAATATTGGTGAAGAAGAGCTTGAAGCCTTACGTAAATCCCTGATAAAAAAATCAGGTTTTTCTCTGGTTGTCGGATCTGATCTCTATGCACATCCAAGAGCAGAACACATTGCAAAACTTGTGGCACTGCTTGAAGAGTATGCAGGATTTAATGTGATCTGTGTGCCTCCGGCAGGTAATGCAATGGGTATTTCACTTATTTGTGACCTTGACGATGAAGTTGAAGGGACAACAGTAGGTTATAACACACCGGCTGACTTTACACTTTCTGCTTTAGGTGGAGGTGATTTGGATATGCCGGCTATGAATCAGCAGGAAGGAACACTGACCACTTTGGACAAGCGTGTTGTACCTATGAACGTAGCACTTCCTTATGGCGGATATGTACTGAATGATTTAGCAAATTCTTTAGGCTTAAATGCAGAGTACACCATTGAATATACAAAAGCATTGCCTCTTGAAAAAGGTTTTGAGTCTATTGAATTTGATGCCTTGCCGGATTATTTTGACTCGGTAGGGAATGAAAATAGAGGATATCTGTTAAAAACACAAAAAGTGTCTCTAAAAAGAACACTTGAAGAGGTAGCAGATATAGAAGGTTTTGACGGAGCAGTGATCTATAATTGTGATCCTGCAGATCAATTCTCAGCATTTACAGCTAAATCACCGTTATTAAAAGATGAAGCTGTATTGTTGGGTTCACAACAGTTTGCATCTGCAACCAAATTAAAAGACGGAGAAAACATTAAATATACTTTAGATGGTGTAACGTTTGATCGTGTGTTTAAGATTGATACATCTATGAAAGGAACCATAGCACTCAACCCTACATTTGATATGGGATTAAGTAGTGCTTTGTTATCCTCTTATAGGTTTAGCAGGTTAGATTTTGAAAGGGCAGGAAATTAATATGAGTACAGTCAATATTAAAATTGATGGTAAAGAATTTGCAGTTAAAGAGGGTGAATATATCCTCAATGCAGCACGTGCCAATGATGTTTTTATTCCAGCTATTTGTTACTTGACAAGATGTTCGCCAACACTGGCGTGTCGTATCTGTCTTGTAGAAGCGGATGGAAAACAGGTATATGCATGTAATGCAAAAGTGAAAGAGGGTATGGAGATCACAGTTGATACGCCGAATATCCTTGAAGAGCGTCGTGCGATCATGGAAGTGTATGATGTCAATCATCCGCTTCAGTGTGGTGTATGTGACAAGAGTGGTGAATGTGAACTACAGAACTATACGCTTGAACTGGGTGTTGATTCTCAATCATATACGATCCAGGATACGAAAAGAGAGACGACTAACTGGTCTTCAGTACTGCATTATGATGCGGGACTCTGTATTGTATGTGAACGTTGTACCACTGTCTGTAAAGATATGATCGGTGATGCAGCGATCACCACTGCAAAAAGAGGCGGAGAAGCACTCGATAAAGGTTTCAAAGAAACGATGCCTAAAGATGCTTACGCTATGTGGAACAAACTTCAAAAATCTGTGATCGCACCAAGTAACGGTACAGAATTTACAAATTGTTCAGATTGTGGTGAGTGTGTGGCTGTATGTCCTGTAGGTGCACTGTCAAGCAGAGATTTTGTTTATACTTCAAATGCCTGGGACCTTAAACGTACACCGGCGACTTGTGCACACTGTAGTAGCGGATGTCAAATTTATTATGAGACAAAACCTGCTTCTGTAGAAAACAGAGATGAAAAGATCTTCCGTGTCACCAATGAATGGAACTATGTTTCACTTTGTGGTGCAGGCCGTTTTGGATATGATTTTGAAAACGCTGTGGATGGCAAAGATGAAAAAGCATTTAACGCTGCTGTTGAAGCAGTTAAAAATGCAGAAAGTATCAGATTTAACTCTGTCATTAGCAATGAAGAGGCACTTATGCTTCAGACACTCAAAGAAAAAACAGGTGTAAAATTGGTAAATCCGGATGCAAGAGCATTCCAGAAATTCCTTTCAGCCTACTCTGCAGCAGCAGGGCAGTCACTTTACAGCTTTGATTTCAAAGAGGTAATGGCAACTGACTTTGTAATGTCTGTGGGTGCATCTTTAAGAAATGATAATCCGAATGCACGTTATGCTTTTAACAATGTTCAAAAGATGAACAAAGGCGCAGGACTTTACTTCCACCCGGTAGGAGATAATCTTGTACCTACCTTTGGAAAAAGTGTTGAAGTCTTTACACATAAAGTAGGTTTGGAAGAAGCAGCACTCTATCTGATCCTGGATCTGTTTGCAGATGCCGATAAAC
>JAGGRU010000335.1 GCA_021159425.1 Sulfurovum sp. | reverse complement strand
TCACTCTTATCAGTGATAGAGAAGAACCAAATACTCACAAAGGCTACTGTTACAGAAAATAGTGCTGGATACTTATATGGGAAAATTGCTTCTGCATTTCCAAATATTTGTACCCAGACAATCGGTCCAAGTATCACAAGCATAATAGCTGTTCCAAGTCCAAGACTACCACCGACAACCGCACCTCGTGTAGTCAATTTACTCCAAAACATAGAAAGGAATAATACCGGGAAGTTAGCAGATGCTGCAATAGCAAATGCCAAACCAACCACAAAGGCAATATTTTGCTGTTCAAAAGCAATCCCAAGGAAAATGGCCACAATACCAAGAGCCACTGTTGCTATTTTAGAAACTCTCATCTCTTTAGCTTCATCTACTTCTCCACCTTTGTTGAACACGTTTGCGTACAAGTCATGTGAAATTGCAGATGCACCGGCCAATGTAAGACCGGAAACAACCGCAAGAATGGTTGCAAATGCAACTGCTGAAATGAATCCTAAGAAGAAGTTACCACCCACTGCGTGAGACAAGTGAATTGCTGCCATGTTCTTACCACCAAGGATCGGTGAACCACCGCTGATCGCTTGTTTCGCAAGGTCAAGATACTCAGGGTTGTTAAGAACCATGATGATCGCACCAAAACCAATGATGAATGTCAGGATATAGAAGTACCCAATGAAACCTGTTGCATAAAACACAGATTTTCTAGCTTCTTTTGCATCAGCAACCGTAAAGAATCTCATAAGAATATGAGGAAGACCGGCTGTACCGAACATCAACGCAACACCAAGGGAGATGGCTGAGATAGGGTCAGAAACCAGTCCTCCAGGAGCCATAATAGCTTCACCTTTACCGTGTACTTCCACTGCTGCTGCAAACATTGCATCAAGAGAGAATCCAAAATGACTAAGTACTGCCAATGCCATAAATGTAGCACCTGCAAGTAAAAGGATCGCTTTAATGATCTGTACCCAAGTCGTTGCAAGCATACCACCAAATGTCACATAAAGGATCATCAGTGTACCCACAAGCACAACTGCCAACTCATACGGAAGACCAAAAAGAAGCTGGATCAGTTTACCCGCACCAACCATTTGAGCGATCAGGTACAGAATCACTGTTGCAATAGAACCAAAAGCAGCCAGTGTCCTGATTGGCGCTTGTTTAAGTCTATACGCTGCAACATCTGCAAATGTATATTTACCAAGGTTTCTCAATCTCTCAGAGATCAGGAAAAGAATGATCGGCCAACCAACAAGGAAACCGATAGAGTAAATAAGACCATCGTAACCAGCCATATAAACAAGACCGGAAATACCAAGGAAAGATGCCGCCGACATATAGTCACCAGCGATCGCCATACCATTTTGGAAACCAGTGATGCCCCCACCTGCTGTGTAGAAATCTTTTGCTGTTTTTGTTCTTTTCGCTGCCCAGTATGTGATTACAAGTGTACCACCGACAAAAAGCAGGAACATCACGATCGCAGAGATGTTAAGAGGTTGTTTTTCAATTTCACCTTCTATTGTCCCTGATGCAACCGCAGCTACACTTAACAATAATGGTAAGGCTATGAGTAATAATTTTTTCATTATGATATGTCTCCTAGTTCTTCTCTTACTTCTTTTGTCAATTGATCAAACTCACCGTTTGCTCTTCTAACATAAATTCCTGCCAAAATGAATGAGATAAATATAATAGCGATCCCAACAGGAATACCTACTGTCATTACCCCTGAACCTATTTTTGTTCCTAATGTTTCCGGTGAAAATGCAATCGTCATAATGAATGCATAATAGACCACCAACATGATGATAGAAAGTGTCCAGGCAAATTTGCTTCTTTCACTCACCAGTTTCTGATATTTCGGGTTATTTTTAACCTGTTCTACTTGTTCTTTTGTCATAATTTTCCTTTATTAAAAGTTGTAGTTTACGATAAATCTGTACTCATCCCAGTCAAGACCTTCTTTAAAATCTCTTGGGTAGTTTGCTCTAGCTCTTAAGCTAAGACCATCTACCGAAGCTACTTTATAAGTTACGTCCCATCCAGATTCAGATGCAGTCCATGCATTGTCCGGAACATAAATGTTTCCTTCACCAATATCAAACTCTGCATAATAAGCAACTGCTTTTACACCATACTCTTTCAAGTTATAAACTGCAGCCACTTTCCATGTATCTGTGTTTGCAAAAAACTGGTGTCTTGTTACCATGCCTTGCGTATATGCCGGCATACCACCCCAAGGAGTGATCACATTTCCACCGGTATCTGTATCGCTGTCACCTGTTGTTGATAGAGCTGCATAGGCAGAAAAGTCATCATAAATACCTGTGATCTTTCCCGCTACATAATTTGTGTCAACAGATCCTGCAAATGCTCCACCAATATCTTGTTCATTGATATATTGTGCAGATAACTTCACCTTTGCAGATTCATTTACAGCAATGGTATAATCACCGGCAAGATACACTGCATTCAAAATATCCCAGGCAATGTAATCCCAGGCTTGTAGCTTAAGACCTTCAATACCGGTATATACAGCTGCAAGAGCTGTCACACCATCCGTTTCATTGTCAACAAAATTACCGTCTGCATCAGCAGATCCAAGTGCAACCGTACCCATGTTCACAAAGTCACCACTTAAGGCTTCATTCATACCCAAACCATAACCAGAAGTCAGACCAAGCGCTCCGCCACCATAAATGTTTCCAAAGGTACCAACCGTTTCTCTAAATACATGTGCCGCGATCAAAGTCGTGTTCTCAATGTCAGTATTACTTACAACCAACGCTTCAAAAAGGTTTGGCAGCATTCTTGCATCATCTGCACCTGCTAGTGGTGTATCAAGTCTCATACGACCAGCTTTTATGTTTGTGTTGCTGAATTTGTAGTTAAGATATGCCTGTCCTATGAATGCATAGTTTTCAAAATCTCTACCATACAGTGAGGGGTCATAACTGGCAGAACCGATCACATCTGCATCTTCATTGTGAATATCGAATCCATACGTACCATACGCCGCTACAGCAACTGTAAACCCGGAAAAATCCGGAGATTTATAACCTATATAACCACCTGTCGCAAGTGAACTGCGGTTGTTATTCACTAACCCTGAATAGGTTCTGTCAATATAAAAAGTTCGAGACTGACCAAAGATCTCTCCCCAATCTTTCTCTACCTCATCCACGACTACCGGCTCTACTGCTGCAATGTCTCCACCCGCCATGATCATTGTTGATGCTATCAGAGATAACAATACTGTTCTTGTCATTTTATTCCTCCTAAATTTATTCAATTGTATTATGAAAGATGAAAATAGCATTGATATAGCATTGTCACTTTTAGTGATAATTGTTGATTAAAAAAAAGAGGAATGTAACATTTAGTTACATAATAGATATAGGGATCAATAGTTTTTATTAACTCTGTAACCTATACCCTTAAGACTTTCAATAAGGTCTTCTTTAAGCATTTGACGCACACGGT
>JAGGRU010000357.1 GCA_021159425.1 Sulfurovum sp. | reverse complement strand
CTTGCGCCTAATAACAGTGGTAAAAATACTAATAATTGTTTAATCACGTGACTGTTTAACTCCCCTAAACTATTTTTGATATAATACATTAAAAATTATAAGAGGCACTCTATGCAACTCATTGATGGTAAATCTTTAGCCAAAAAAGTACAAACTACTGTAGCTTCAGAAGTAGAACAACTCAAGCAGGAAAAGAACATAGTTCCCGGTCTTGCAGTTATCCTTATAGGGGATGATCCCGCAAGTCATTCTTATGTAAAAATGAAAGCAAAAGCCTGTGAAAATGTAGGTTTTTACTCTATTACCCACAATATGCCTGACACTATCTCTCAGGATGAGATCATTGCAACGATTGAAATGATGAATGATAACCCACGTATAGATGGTATTTTAGTTCAACTTCCTCTGCCAAAACATGTAGATACAGACAAGATCCTTGAAGTGATCGATCCTCAAAAAGATGTAGACGGATTTCATGCATACAATGTAGGCCGCCTTGTCAGCGGACTTGATAGCTTTGTAGCATGTACGCCTCTTGGTGTCATGAAAATGTTTGAAGCGTATAAGATCGACCTTGAAGGCAAAGATGTTTGTGTTGTGGGTGCCAGTAATATTGTAGGGAAACCTATGGCTGCGTTACTTTTAAATGCAAATGCTACAGTCACAATCACACATATATTCACAAAAGATCTCAAAGCACACACTTCAAAAGCTGACATTGTAGTTGTTGGTGTTGGTGTGCCGGGACTCATTAAAGAAGATATGATTAAAGACGGTGCTATTGTTATTGATATTGGTATCAATCGTATTAAAGACGGTTCTTTGGTTGGTGACGTTGATTTTGAAAATGTAAGTCCTAAATGTTCATACATCACACCGGTACCGGGTGGTGTAGGACCAATGACCATTGCTATGCTTTTAAGCAATACACTTAAAGCTGCGAAAGGAAGAGTATAACACTATGAAAAAATTCTTAGATATTCTTTATAGATTTTCAAGTTCCTGGACAGGTACGATCATTATCGTACTTTTTCTCATCTTTTTTGTTGCACAGTCTTTTGTTATTCCCTCCGGATCTATGAAAAGAACGCAACTCATCGGTGATTTCCTTTTTGCAAAGAAATTCTCTTACGGTATCCCTACTCCACACTTACCTTGGTTGGAAATACCTCTGTTACCTGATTTTAACAATAATGGACACCTTATTGAAGGTCCAAGACCCAAAAGAGAAGACATTGTTATTTTTCGTTACCCTAAAAACAACAAGATCCACTATGTAAAACGTTGTGTTGCCGTAGGTGGAGATGAGATCATTTATGCAGATAAAAAACTTCTTATTCACTTCCATGAGGGAGATGAATATATCAAGAAGAACTACCCTAAAGAGAAGATCATTTCACTGAGAGATAAATTATGGGTTGAAAATCCTTATATGGGTAAATATCCCGGTATTCAGTATGAACCTGAGGGCGGCACGATTTTTGAAGCTCTATTACAATATTACAGCTACAACAAAGAGATCAATATGATACCGATCATGGTAGAGGGTCTGAAAGTTCCTGTATACGAGCTTGGATCTAAAGTGATCAATGCACTTTATTCAAAAGTAGAAGATGATCATTTCTATATGGTAGGGGACAACCGTGATAACTCAAACGACAGTCGTTTCTGGGGTTCGGTACCATACAAACTTATTGTGGGTAAACCTTGGCTCATTTACATGAGTTTGGAGCATCGTTCATATGAAAAGGTGTACAAGGGTGAAGATGGTGGAAGAGACCATGCAGGACTTAAACGTGTTTGTGCGGATGCAGCCATAGACTCCAAAGAGTGTGAACTGCTTTGGAACAAACAACGTTACAATGTTCGCTGGGGACGTGTAGGCAGACTCATTGAGTCTATTCAACTTGAAGAACCAATACAATAAAATACGAAGCTCCATTGTATTGGCATGATACAACCGAGGGAAGAGAAGGTTCCTATTGTCAAAAATGTTATGATATTGGTTCCTCTTTAATTACCTAAAGATCGAGCTACCATGCTCTTAACATCCGGAGCCATATTTATGGGCACTAAAGTAATTTTTACATTCTTATTGGCATAAACTCTAAATATCTCATCAGCAAAGGCTTGACCTATCATAGTTATATCCTCAAAATCAAACACTACATATTGGAACTTCTCTATACGAGTCAATAGTCTCTTGGCCTGTGATCTTGAGACTAGCTTTTCGTTTCCATACTGGGCTAATTTTACGGGAATAACAGTTTTATTGAATTGTGAGCTTCCTTCATCATTGAGGTCTTCAGTGTAGGTATCAAATACCTCTCTAATTAAACGATTTGAAGAAATGCTGATTACCATTACAACCATAGTACCAATTTCCTCTATTTTTGCAGCCGAGTCAAATAAATAATCAAATTTATTCCCCTCATGATGAGAATAATTTAAACCTTTAGATTCAATCTCAAATTCATCAAACATACGAGAGGTAAAGAATATTCCTTCTCCTGTATGATGCTCTGGGTCAGTAGTTAATTTCCCTTTAGATAGTTCCATAATTGCATGTCTTTCATCTGCTAACTCACATAACCTTGTTATTCTCTTAAAGATCCCTTCACCATCATCAATAACAAATATCTGGATCTTTTCCTTATCTTTAGCAATATACAAATCGATGTTCTCACCAGCAGAGTGATCGATTACATTATTAACCATTTCAGTAAAACCATAGTGACAAATATCAGTAACGTTTTCTGAGGTACCTTCAAGTATAAAACTAAAATAATTTCTCCATATAATGTCTTCAGAATGCTGCTCTGCTAAAGGTAATGTCACTCTGTAACTGCGAACAGCACCAAGTGAATAGCTTTTACCTTTGCCTCTACCTGTTGAAACCAGACGATCCTCTTTTTCTAGCCGTTTAATATGATTATAAACAGCTTGAGGAGTAATATTAAATATTTTTGCAATATGTTTTGAAATATCCCGCGGATGATGGATTACATCACGAAGAATTTGTGTTCTAATTCTAACACCTCTTTCTCTCTGATTCATACAGTATCCTTTAAGTAAATGAGTTACTTAAAGGATACCATAGGTTTTCTTAAAGGATTAAGTAAAACAGGGACGGAAGATCAACATAGCACATAGCATTCTATTGAAGAAATACCGTGCATGCCATATTAAATGTTTCATTTCATGTATTAGGATTTTCTTTACTCTTTCTGATGGGTATATTTTTAATAAATCATCATTTATATCAAGACAATTTTGATATACTCTTAATTACAGAAATATCGTAATAGGGGACACTTTGTTCCTATAATAAACAGACAAAGAAAAAAATGTCTATAAGCATTAAAATGCAATGCAATAAATCACTAAATGATTTATGTAAAAATCAATGCAAGGAGGCAGAAAATGCCGAGTCGTAAAAAATTCTATATCGCAACAGACCATGCAGGCTATGCTGTTAAAACTGCTGTCAGACTTTAGTACAAAA
>JAGGRU010000069.1 GCA_021159425.1 Sulfurovum sp. | reverse complement strand
GACGCTCAAGCTCTTCTACCTGATCTTTTACCCGTGTTTCCAAAGTTTCATTCAGATGACTGAGCTTATCGCTCAGGTCGATCTCTGTAGTAAGGTCCGTATGTGTACCGATCATTCGGATAGCTGTACCATTGTTATCATACTGAACCTGTCCTCTATCATAGATCCATATCCAATGTCCATCTTTATGTTGAAGGCGATGTTTATTTTCAGATACCTTTTTTTTCTCCTTTATACATAACTCTATATTTTTTAAGGCTTCTTCAAGATCATCAGGGTGCACACGTGACTCCCAGGCCTCAAAACTGCTTTCAAGCTCATCATCCCTGTACCCCAACATCTCTTTCCATCGAGGTGAAAAATAGAGGGTATCGTCTATGAGATTCCAGTCCCAAAGACCATCACGGCCTACATCAAAGGCAAGTTTAAGACGCTCTGAGAGGTCGCTGATTTGCTGCTCTGCCTGCTTTAGCTTTCTATTTTTACTTCTTAATGCAAGTGCAAAAAAGAGAGCTGTCAAAAAGAGGGTAAAGCACACTAGGGTAATCTGCCATACTAAAGTAGTGTCAATCACTTTATAGTTTTGACTCAAAACCACATCTTCATCGGAGAACAGAGTGGTTGCCCATAGTATTAATATCAATATAAATAGTCTGTTTATCATTTAAATGCCCTCCTTGTAGATCCCCATAACTATTCTAAAATCATATCATGTTATTTTATGAAAGTTCAGTTTTATTGTAGCGTAACATAAAAATGGCCTGTCTCTATTATAAATGTTATATTTTGCATACATTTTGATGGTACACTTATATATCATATTTAAAAAAGGAAACAAATGAAAAAAATAACAAAATTAATGCTACTGACTATCGGGTCTGTAACACTAGTAACCAACGCATCTGCTGCAAGTTTTGATTGCAACAAGGCATCAACAGGAATAGAACATGTGATTTGTGATGATGTGTATTTAAATGCAGAAGATAGAGAAATGGGATACGCATACAAAAGTGCATCCAAACATGTAAATCTTAAACATTCACAGCGTGATTGGATAAAGCATAGAAATAGCAATTGTGGTACAGACGCTGATTGTCTTGTTGAAATGACAAGAGATCGTATTGAGGAACTTGAACACATCGCTAAAAGAAGTGGTAAGAGTCATAAGCGTACGCACAAGGCACACCAGAAGAGTGTTTATTTTCCAGAGCAAGGGGTAGTATGTGATAGAAAAGCAGGTTTTTGTGCAGATTCCTATGGTATTGCAGCGGGATTGACCAACGAATATCTTGGACAGGGTGCTGGAGACAAGTTCTTTAAACGTAACGGTTGGGACATGGATACCACTATATTTGGTATGTCAAATCGAATTTATTGTGACAGTCATGTAAGAACATGTTACGAAGATAAACTAAAAAATAAGGTAGATCACTACTTTACCAATAAACTTTATAGATAGAAGTAAGACCGGTTAAAGTCATGGGACATCTCACTGGATATGTCCTTGATTTATTAATTATCACTAAACATTTGATAACATACACACACAAAATAAAAAGGAAATAAAACATGAAAAAAACAATCTTAACAATAGCCACAACAGGGGTACTCGCAGTAATCTTTAGTGGATGTGCACAAGACAACTATAATGCAGGAAATACTAGTTACGAAAACAAAAACAATAGTGTTCAGTCAAACAAGATAGATAAAGATCTTGCTATGGAGGCCGTTATAGCATGTAGAGATTATATAACGACTAAAACTAATTTACCTTATGCAGCCGTCTCGGTGGTAGGTCCTAAGAATGTCTATGGGGACAATACAAAAGTATATGTTCCTGCTACTGTAAAGTGGGATGATCCTTTGGTAGATGAAAGAGGTGAGTGTCTTTATACTGGCGGTCAAGCAGTTAGATATAAAGTATTTCCGTAAATCATTCGCAATATAATTTTAAATTTATAAATTAAAAGGAAATCAAACATGAAAAAAACAATCTTAACAATTGCCCTAACAGGAGCACTTACCGTAATCTTCAGTGGATGTGCGCAAGATAACTATAACAGTTACGACAACAGAAGCAATTATGATAGAAAGATGGACTATGTGGCACAAGATGCTGTCTATGATGCAAGCAAAAATCTTTCAGCTCAAGATATGAAAAATCTTAACAATTTAAAATAAGGAAATATCATGATGTATCCAAAATTATTATCTGTTTTGTCTCTTTCTTCTTTGCTTCTTCTGGGATGCAATACGTATGTAGATTCCGGAAAAGTTTCTAAAAGTGTTGTAGCCGGATACACACAATATAGCAATAAAACCATCAATGCAGAAGTTTTAACCCCAAATGGATGGAGTACTCAAGTGACTGCAGGTGGTGAATATGTGATGACATCACCTGATGCAAAAAGAACGCAAGAGAGAAGACCTGCCATTGCCATTAGTTCTTCCCCTGTTAATACACTTTCAAAAACGGGTGCAGCGTCATCCATAGATGGTACCTCAGAAGCCTACAAAAACTCAAGGTTACCCTCTTCCATAACACTTGAAGCTTTTAAAAACAATAGACTGGCTTTTCTCACAGAAGAAAACATGGGACCAAAACTGCGTGTATCGACAAAAAAAAGTAGACTTGCAAAGCACGATGCCTATGAGATCTCTTACTCCTATAAAGTAAAAGAACTCCCTCAGAGGCTTATGTTTCAAGAGACCTTTACTTTGGTAGAGGGCAAAGTGTACAGAGTTACTTATTATGCAGATGAAGATGTGTATGCCAACTACTTAAAAGAGTTGCAGGTTGTCAAAAGTTCTTACCGTATTTTAAAGTAACATTATTCACAATTATTGAGGAAAATATATGTATAAAATGATCATAGCTATACTCTTTGGGTCTACTCTATTGGCACAGGCATACGATCCTTCTTTTAATTGTGTAAAAGCTTCAACTTCTTCAGAAAAACTAATATGCAGTGATGACGTGTTGTCTAAACTAGATAATACACTCGCTAAGACTTACAATAAAACATTCAATGCTTACCCAAAAGAGGAGAGAGAAGATCTTTCCTCTGAGCAGAAAATGTGGGTAAAAAAGAGAGACAAATGTATGGCATCTTCTTTGCCTACAGGCTGTGTAAAACGGGCATATGAAACACGTATCAGTCAACTGCAGATCTCAGGCGGGCAAGTAGTAGTCCCGGAAGCTGTTTATTATAAATGTGACGGAAAGACAGATAATAGTCTGACCGTTGTTTTTTACAAAAATGTACAGTTACCTACGGTAGTGTTAACCTTACCTTCTGAACAGTATATAGCCTATGCAGCTATGTCAGGGAGTGGTGCGAAGTCTATCTCTAAAGAGATAGAATTTTGGGAACACCATGGCGATGCAACACTGAATTATTATGGTAAAAGTATACGTTGTAAAAAGTTTACAAATAAATAAATATAAAAAGTGCTTAAAGAAAACATAAAGACACAAGTGTTCTTCACGATATCTCAGTATCGG
>JAGGRU010000047.1 GCA_021159425.1 Sulfurovum sp. | reverse complement strand
CATTTACTATTGGTGGTACTAATGGTGTTAAAATCTATGAAGAAAGTTCTGTTTATTCGTCAAATGGCTTTTTTGCAAACATAGAGGCAAAATATAAATTACCTGAGCTTAATGGAATTAACAATAGCATTGGAGCTTTTTATGACTATGGACAAATTTGGGAGTCAGAAAGTATTATTCCTTCTACTGAAAATATATCAGTCCAAGATACTGGTGTAGGTATTTATACTAATTATAAAAAGTTTTTCTCAATAGTTCAAATGGCATTGGAACTTGGAGATTCTGAAATTTCTACAAAAGATGATGAAAACTATCGAGTTATTCTTCAAGCAGGTTTTGTATTTTAGTCAACTTCAATAACCTAAGTCGGAGTAGTAAGACTTTAACATCCAAGAGTATGAATCTTTAAGGTCGCAATTTGCGACCTCAAGCTTACAGAAGAAGGAGAAATAATAATGCGAGAACTTCCAAAACTTTTTGGTGATCAGAGTGAAGCACTGGCGACATTGTTTTTAGAGCAGGAAAAGTTTGTGATCATTGAGCGAAATTATTTTGCAAGAAAACTGGGTGAGATAGATATTATAGCTATGCAAGGAGAGGTGCTTCACTTTATTGAGGTGAAATCCAGCAAGGCTGACTTTGACCCAGTCTATAATGTCACGCCTGCAAAACTTCGTAAAGTGATCAACTCTGCACATTACTATATGAAAAGTAAAAATCTTGATCTCTCTTTTTGTATAGATGCACTTATTATTCGCGGGGATGAGGTAGAGTTTATAGAGAATGTTACGCTATAATCATCTCCAATGATACTTTAAAGGTGCACTTATGAAACTCTCAAATGAACAACTTCAACAATTTAAAGAAGATGGTTTTTTAATTCTGAGAGATTTTGCAGATAAAAGAATCTGTGCTGCGATCCTGGATGTGGCAAAAGTACATTTGAAATATAAAATAGAACCTATTGAAACTGAAATAGGATATGATGAAAAATCCAAAGCGTATCGTACAGACGTAAGTGATTATACCAAAGAAGAAGCGGGAACTACTGTGAGACGTTTACGGCAGGTTTATGATCGAGATATTCTTTTTAAAACATGGATGGAAGATGAAAAGATCCGTCCTGTCTTGCAGCAGATACTTAATGACCAAGTTGTCATTACTACATCCCACCATAACTCCATTATGACAAAGATGCCTCATACAAGTACAGAAACAAAATGGCATCAAGACAGACGATACTGGCGTTATTCAGATGACAACCTTGTCAGTATTTGGTTGGCATTGGCTGATGAAACTAGTGAAAATGGTGTGCTTGAATTCATACCGGGAAGTCATCGAATGACATTTGAAGCGGATCAGTTTGATGAAAAAGAGTACTTTAGAGAAGACAGTAGTAAAAATATGCCTCTTATAGAGAAAAAAGTATCAACTACACTACAAAAAGGTGATGTGCTTCTCTTTCATTCTCTTTTATTGCACAGAGCAAACAAAAATGATACAGATAAAGCTAAAATATCATTTGTCTATACAGTCAAAGGTGCATCAACAAAGGTGATAGAAGGAACACGTTCTGCAGAATATCCAGAAGTAATACTGGAGCGTATTTAGACTTCTTAGGTGAAAATCATTACTTTATAAGGTTAAATAGGATAAATTTACTCCTAATTAACCTTTTAGGGTTGAAAAAATAAAAAAGATAAGTTATAATAATGTTTCATTAATGAAATTATTGTATACTTTTCAAATAAAATTTTAAAGGATTTAAACATGGCAAAATATGTAGAATTAACAAACGACAACTTTGAAGCAACAGTAGCTGAAGGTGTAACTATGGTAGACTTTTGGGCTCCATGGTGTGGACCTTGTAGAATGATCGCTCCGGTAGTTGAAGAACTTGCAGAAGATTTTGACGGAAAAGCGACTATCGCTAAAGTAAATACAGATGAACAACAAGATCTTTCTGTTAAGCATGGTATCAGATCGATCCCGGCAATTCTTTTCTTTAAAGACGGTGAAGTGGTAGATCAAATGGTAGGTGCAGCTTCTAAAGATGCATTTGCAGAAAAAATAAACGCACTACTGGCTTAGTCGTTAAACTTAAGTGGGAAGATCTTCTTTCCACTGCTCTCCCTTTCAAACCTTCTTCTAAAAATTATTAACCAAGTATTTAAAGAGTATAATTCTCTAATTATTTGTTAAAAGTATTTGTTTAACTATTTTAAGGATTTGACATGTTAGATTGTGCAATTATCGGTGGCGGACCAGCGGGCTTAACAGCAGGACTTTATGCAACAAGAGGCGGACTTCAAAACGTTACGATGTTTGAAATGGGTATGCCTGGTGGGCAGATCATGGGTAGTTCGGAGATAGAGAACTATCCGGGGTTTTTTGAACACGATAAAACAGGTATGGATTTTATGGATACCTGGCAAAAACAGTGTTTTCATTTTGGTCTCAAACATGAGATGAAAAAAGTAGAAGGTATCGCTAAAACGGGTGAACACTTCACTATAACCCTCGAAGGTGGTGAAAGTGTTGAAACAATGACCGTGATCGTTTGTACCGGTTCTACACCAAAACGTGCAGGATTTAAAGGTGAAGATGAATACTTCGGAAAAGGTGTCAGTACCTGTGCAACCTGTGACGGTTTCTTTTACAAAAACAAACCGGTCACTGTTTTAGGTGGTGGAGATACGGCACTTGAAGAAGCATTTTACCTTTCTAATATATGTTCAGATGTGTATGTCGTACATAGAAGAGAAGAGTTCAGAGCGGCACCTCCGACTTTAGACAGAGTAATGAGAAAAGAAAACATTCACCTTGTTACGAATTCTGTCATAGGAGAAGCAGTGGGTGATGCTATGGGACTTACAGGTGTGGATATTAAGAACAATGACGGCACTATAACACACATGGACAATACAGGACTTTTTGTTTTTGTGGGACATGATGTAAATAATGATGTATTGAAAGATGAAAATGGTGAATTTATCTGTGAAATGAATGACTGGGGTCAGGTAATTGTTGATCTCAGCATGAAAACATCAGTTCCCGGACTCTTTGCAGCAGGTGATATGCGTATAGAAGCACCTAAGCAGGTTGTTTCCGCAGCAGGTGACGGGTCTATCGCAGCATTGCAGGTAATTTCATATATTCAAGAACAGCAATAAAGGAACGGTGATTAAAATGACTAAAGTTGGTATTGTAGGCAGTACGGGCAGAATGGGTGAACACCTTATTAAAAATGTAATGGAAAATGAAGCATTAACCTTGGCAGGGCTTCATGTTTTTGATGAATTAACAGTTTCTGTTCCTAATGATGTATTGATCACAAACTCTATGAAAGCATTGCTTGAAGCTTGTGATGTGATCATTGATTTTTCTGCACCTGTGGCGACACAGGAACTTTGCGAAGAGGCATTGAAAAACCCTACGGCACTTGTTATTGCAACGACCGGTTTTACTGCACATCAGCAAAATCTTTTAACAGAAGCTTCAAAAGAGATGC
>JAGGRU010000055.1 GCA_021159425.1 Sulfurovum sp. | reverse complement strand
TTAGTTTCTGAAGATAAAGATGATTTGGATATAATTGAGTTTTTAAATGGCGAAATTGATCTTTCGTACATATTAGAGAGCGAAATTACATCGATAGAGAGTTCTTATCATTACTGTGACAAATGTGACAATGATGAAGAAGACTTTGAAGTAGAATATTAACAACAAGGACATATTATGGCAGTACCTAAAAGACGTGTGAGTCACACAAGAGCAGCGAAAAGAAGAACACATTACAAATTGACATTACCAATGCCGGTTAAAGATGCTGATGGAACATGGAGAATGCCTCACCATATGAACATGACTACCGGTGAGTACAAAACAACTAAAGCGTAATCTAGATGATCAGAATTGCGATTGACGCTATGGGTGGGGACTTTGGTCCTGAACCCATCATTGAAGGTGTTGTTCAGGCACTTGAAGAAAAAAAATTCATCCCTATTCTTGTAGGTGATAAAACAGAGATACTCTCTTTACTCCCCCAATATTATATTGACAAAGTTGAAATTCTAGATGCTTCTGATGTGATTGCTATGTCTGATCAGGCAACCAATGCACTTAAACGTAAAGAATCTTCCATTTACAAAGCCGTTGAACTGGTACGTAACAAAGAGGCTGATGCAGTAGTTTCAGCAGGGCATTCCGGTGCAACAATGACTTTGGCAACACTTCGAATGGGAAGACTTCCTCATATTTCTAAGCCGGCACTTGCAACGTTAATGCCAAGTACAGCGGATGTAAAAACCCTTGTATTGGATGTAGGTGCAGTGACAGACTGTAGCCCTCAAAATCTTTATGAATTTGGTGCCATGGGTGAAGCTTATGTACAAAAGATCATGGGTGTCAGATCTCCACGGGTAGGATTGTTATCTAACGGTTCTGAAGACAGTAAGGGAAATGCCTTGACTAAAGAGGCCTTCAAGCTTCTTAAAGAACTGGATGGTTTTGTAGGAAATGTCGAAGGAAAAGATATCTTTAACGGCAAAGTCAATGTGATCGTATGTGACGGATTTACCGGTAATATTTTACTTAAAACAAGTGAAGGTGTCGTTACTACAGTGTTTGACCTGATGAAACGGCACATTAGAAGATCAATGCCGGCAAAGATCGGTGCACTTCTTATGCGTAAAAAAGTGTTTGCCAACTTGAAAAAGCAGATTGATAAAGATGAATACGGCGGAGCTCCATTGCTTGGTATTAACGGTTGTGCCATTATCTCTCATGGTGCTGCGAGTCCAAAAGCCATAAAAAATGCCATTTTTCAGGCAATTCAATATACACAATCAGATGTAAATACAGTCATAGAAGAACTACTTACACACAATAAATAATTGAGAGGCACTTTAGCTCTCAATTGTTACATCTCCCCCATAATTTAGAACTCTCCTTAGATTTTTATGGTAAAATATAGACCATTAATTTATATTAGGATTAATTTATATTTCCTAGTTAAGGATAACTATGTCACAAACTAAACCAGTATATGCTTCATTCAAATCTATCGGTGCGTATGTTCCGGAAAAAATATTGAGTAATGCAGATCTTGAAAAGATGGTAGATACTACAGATGAGTGGATCGTAAAACGTACAGGGATCTCTGAGCGTCGTATTGCTGCAGAAGATGAGTATACAAGTGATATGGGAGTAAAAGCTGCTGAACTTGCTATTGAAAGATCCGGAATATCGAAAGATGAGATAGACTTGGTTTTATGTGCGACTGTGACACCTGATTATTTTAATATGCCTTCAACAGCCTGTATCATCTCGGATAAACTTGGTATTAAAAATGTACAGGCATTTGATATTTCTGCTGCCTGTAGTGGCTTTGTCTATCTTCTCTCTGTTGCTAAAGCCTTTATAGAATCCGGCATGAAAAAGAATGTACTTGTGGTAGGCGCTGAGAAATTCTCTTCAATTGTAGATTATACAGACAGAAGTACCTGTATCCTCTTTGGTGATGGTGCCGGTGCAGCAATGCTTTGTGCAACAGACAAAAAAGAAGAAGGCTTCATTGATCTACATGCTTCTGCAGACGGTTCTTATGCAGATTTCTTAGTGACTCCGGCACCGGGAAGTATCAATCCTGTAAGCCAAAAAGTCATTGATGAAGGTCTTAACTTTGTACAAATGAAAGGGAATGAAACCTTTAAACTGGCAGTAAAAACACTGACCAAAGATGTGAAAGAGATCCTTGCAAAAAATGAGATAAATGCAGATGATATTCCTCATTTTATTCCTCACCAGGCGAATTACCGTATTATTAAAGCGGTGGGTGATGCGTTAAAAATGAGAGAAGATCAAGTGGTGGTGACTGTAGGCAAATATGGAAATACTTCTGCTGCTTCCATTCCTATGGCGATCAATGATATTTGGGAGTCGGGAAGACTTCAAACGGGTGAATTGATGTTACTTGATACTTTTGGCGGTGGTTTGACCTGGGCAAGTGCTTTACTTCCTTTTGCAGGGAAAAGTATATAATAAATGTAGGGTCGGTTCACCGACCAAATACAATTGTTTTATATCCATGTAGTCGGTAAACCGACCCTACGAATAAAGGTATGTTTTGAAAATAGCATTTATAGGTGACATCGTAGGAAAACCCGGTCGATTGATGCTTAAGCGGCACCTTAAACGACTTCAACAGGAACACTTCATTGATTTCACCATTGCAAACTATGAAAATGCTTCACATGGTTTTGGACTCACTGAAAAGAACTGTAAAGAACTACTGGGTTACGGCATTGACATGATGACCGGTGGAAATCACAGTTTTGATAAAAAAGAGATCTTGAATCTTTTTAATACTTATCCTCTTATTCGTCCTATGAATTATCCTAGAGCCACACCAGGTAAAGGTGTATATCAAACAACACTTCTGGGTAAAGAGGTAGCCATACTGAACCTTATGGGTCACTATACTATGCCCATGGCTGATAATCCTTTTACTATGATAGTAGAAGTGGTTGAATCCCTTAAAGCACAAGGTATTAAGCATATTATTCTTGATATTCATGCAGAAGCAAGCTCTGAAAAGCAGGCATTTTTACATATGCTGAAAGAGGATGTGTCTGCCATATTGGGAACACATACACATGTTGCTACAGATGATCTTCAAGTAATAGATGGCTGTTGTTATGTCACAGATGTAGGACTTACCGGTTGTCGTGACGGCGTAATTGGTATGGAGAGTACGGTACCGGTAAAACGTTTTCTCACAGGACTTAGAGGACACTTTGATGTACCTGATAACTGTAAAGCTATTTTACAAATGGTTGTTTTTGAGTTAAATGAAAATGGCCAGTGTATCGGGGCAGAAAAAATTAAGATATATGATGATAAGCCAAAGATCGTTACTAAGGCGTGGATGGAGTAGGGTCGATTTATCGACCACATATTATCTTACATTCTCTGTGGTCGGTAAACCGACCCTACGTATTGCGTTTAATCCTAACTTTTTTGGGATCAAATAAAGCAATAGCCTCTTTGATCATGGGTTCATTCAAAAGTGTTGACGGATCTTTCTCTTT
>JAGGRU010000391.1 GCA_021159425.1 Sulfurovum sp. | reverse complement strand
GAACGACGGCTGAAAACCTGTGCCCAACTCAGCAACGTAAGCAAAGAACGCACCTTGTTTGATATTGAAACTGATGTTTTTTAACAGTTTTTCTTTATCTATAGTCAGACTTAAATTTTCTACACTTAATATATTATTCATTCAGTAACTCATCATCTTTTATTTAAACAGCATTTTTTATATTTTTTTCCACTTCCACATGGACACGAGTCATTTCGACCTATCTTCTCTTCTACACTTATTGGTGCATGTACTGTCCTATCTACCTTAAAACTCTCCTCTAAAATATCATTAAGCCCCAAATCACGTTTTGTACTTCTTTCGCTTCGCATTTCAAATGCCAGTTCAACATCTTCAAGGTCTCCATCAAGTGCCTTTAGTACATATTTATTTTCATAGAGTTTCTTGATCTGAGGATAGTGCTCAGTAAGTTTTTCATCTTTACATACTGCTATGGCAGAGGCATTCACTACGGGATTTTTACATTTTTGAAATAACTTTTTAAATACTTGGCTTAAAGTATTTTTGTCTATCTCATCATTTTTCAGCATACTTTGAAGAAGGTTTATGAACTCTGCTCGAAACCATTCATGCTCACTTTCATCTAAAATATAACCCACACTTTCCTCAAACATATTTGCTTGAAAAGGCTTTATCAGTTTTTTAAAAAGTCTGGGCATCCAGTCAAGATCATCTTCGTCCTCAAAGAGCTCTCGCAACAGATCAACAAACAGTGCTTTTGCCTCAAGTATCTCCAATTCACTCAAAGCTCTCCAGGCATGAAGAACAGCAAAAAATTCCGGGCATTCATCATCCGCATCATCTTCATCATACTCGTAATAGTAAAGAGCCATATCTGAACCAAGTTCAAGCAGTTGTATTTTGTTTTTTTCGCTAAATCCCAGTTCTCTATAAGAAAAGTCATCCTGATCTATTACTTTCGTATCCAAACTAAAGAGTGTTGCCATTTTGGTTTTCATATATGGTTTTACCAACGCTTCCAGAGGAAGTTCTTCCTCTGCCTGCATAAATTCATATCTATATTTTCGCACTTCATTGTAACTTGCCAAAACGATGGTCATCAGCATGGCAAACGCATAGAACTCATCTTCAGTTGCCCCTTTTTTCAACATTTGTGAAATATCCATCAAAGAGAAAAATCCGGTATAAAGTGCTGTCATTTCATCAAATACAGAAGCAATGTGAGTTACCAGCTCATCATACACTACTATGGAATTGAGCTCCTCCAAAAAACCGTACTCTTCTGCTATGGTTTCGATAGCTTTATCACACACTGAGATCATGATCTCTCTATTTTTCTCTACAGACTCCAACTGCATAAGGGCATAGACGATCTTCTCCAGCTTAGCAAGGTCTGTCTCTACAGGATCTTGTATATCAACGAGTTCATAAGAGGCGATCGAGGCATTGTAAAACTCGTTTATCTGTCTTAGATAGAGATTGAGATCACTTATATCCATATTTTTCCTGTCAGCAAGTTCTTGAACGATTCTGTTTATGAGGTGCTCATCCGGCTCAACCTCTATCAGTCCTGTTCCAACTTCAAAAAAGAGTGCAAGCGCAGGTTTATTAATAATCTTTTTTAAGAGTTTGTTGTAAGACTTTACTCTTGTTGGTGTTAATGGTTCTATGTTCATCTTATGCTCTCCCGTAACTTTTTTAGCATCATATTTAGCAACTTAAACCTTTCATCATTCTTGAGGTGTTCACCTTTGTACTCAGCCACCACAGTTTTACCATTTTTTAAACTGTATCTGCTGCTTAAAAACTTTTTCAACTCCATGCTAGCCCTCTTCCCCATCAAAGTGTTCTCTCAATATATAGTGCGTACTACGACCTGCACCTACTCGCTCAATCAACCCTTTTTTTATTAGATCATTGAAAATTTCTTTAATCTTAGTCTCTCCAATCCCTAAAAGAACTTTAGCTTCACTTCTATTTACTGCACTGTTCTTTTTGATGTACTCTATAATTATTCGGTCGTATTCGGTCGTATTCGGTCGTATTCGGTCGTTATCGGTCGTATTCGGCATCTCTTCTACATTTTTTGATACCAATGTGCTATTTAGAGGACGATAAAAAAGTGCTTCTATAAATGTACCCTTTTCATTGAGTTCAAAGCGTATATTGTGTTCATCACATAAATTACGTACCTTTTGTATGCCGCTTCCCCAGCTTTCTATGTAGCCCAATTCTTTAAATAGATTTGCCAAAACTCTATTTCTGAGTTCAC
This sequence comes from Sulfurovum sp., assembly GCA_021159425.1. Classification (GTDB taxonomy): domain Bacteria; phylum Campylobacterota; class Campylobacteria; order Campylobacterales; family Sulfurovaceae; genus Sulfurovum. The sequence continues at coordinate 1,281 of JAGGRU010000391.1, read as the reverse complement.
TTCTACCACCACTTATATCTTCAAGTGTCAAACCATTTACAAAACCACCAACCGATATGATCTCCACCATATCATCATAAATTGCAATTTTAATATCACTGTTTCTTGTATAGTCTCTATGGATGATGGCATTTAAAATAATCTCCCTTAAAGCCAAAAGAGGGATTTCATACTCTTCTACCCGTTGCAAACCCACAATATGAGCATTGAGATTTAGATGATTTTGCAAAAACTCTATAGTCTTCTCTAAAATAGTGAACAGATCTCCACTGAACTCCTTTTTATCTATAAAACTCTCCATAGTCGTGCCTTTAAATCTGGCACACTTTATTAGAACATTATCAAACTCTCCCAGAGCTATAAGTAGGGCATTTGTGGGTAGAGATTGGTTATTGAAATTTTTGATAAGTTTGAGGTTCTTTAACTTCTCCACATCACAATCTCTTTCTATCTTGTCGAACTCATGATAGATTACATCCAAATCAAGCTCATCCAAACTAAACTCAAAATTCTCCTCTTCGTCAAAACTTCTATAGACTCTCTGTCGCTGTAGCTCCATAAGCATATTTTCATCAGCCAATCTATTTGAAGAGCCTACTCTTATGTATACACCATCTTTTTTTTCTTTAGATTTGAGATAATACGGCAAAAGATTACCTCTAAAAATCTCTATCACCAAAAGTAGTTTATCTTCTATATTTATGGTATAAATTTCAGGTAATATATTGGGCTGACAACTATCAAAAATTAAAGATATTATTTTATCTTGAAGATCAAAGATATTTTCATCTTGGACACCAACTATTTCTTTGTTATCTCTCACACCTATTATCAATTTCCCACCACTTGTATTGGCAAAAGCAATAACAGTTTTTACAATACTGTTATTTTTCGGTATTTTTTCTTTAAACTCTATAGTTTTACTCTCTCCTCGTCCTATCTGTTTGAGTATATTCATAACTTAGCCCTTTATAAATGTTTCCGAAAGAATGACTTCTATCTCACGTTTAATACGTTTTTTACTGCTATCGTCTACTTCTTGTGAGTAAGACTCTTCGTTAAGTATTATTATCTCGGTTTGTGAAAAATTTTGAACTCACTAAGTCTTCCTTGCAGGTATAAAATCTATTATAGCTATTTTACCACAGTAGGCTTTTAACCCACACACTTCATCAACTTCTTATCGAAAGTCAATATTTCATCTACTGTAGCGTAGGCACATAAGATGAAGTCTTCAGAATCATCCGTACTGTATTTATTACTTAAAAAATTTCTCAACTC
>JAGGRU010000044.1 GCA_021159425.1 Sulfurovum sp. | reverse complement strand
AGAAGTGAAAAAAAGGGTGAAAAGGACTATGAAAAGTTAGGTAATATTGCTTTAGATGATGAGATCGACAGTAAACCTATAGATACTAGTTCTGTAATCCCAAGTGAAAAAAAGGAGCAAGATAAATGAATGCATTAATGATAAAAGGACTTCTGTTCGCAGCAATCCTTATCGGTGCTACGATCTATGTAGTTAACTCGATGAATATAGATCTGAGTGATCCTATCAATATGATCACGATAATCGGTGCTATAGCGATTGCAGTACTTACGGTAGGTGTGTCTATTAAATACATCAACCAGATGAAAACAGACACAGCAGGTGGTGAACTTGCTGATGAGAACTGGGATGGTATTGGTGAATATACAAATGAAATGCCGAGTGGATGGGCATACTCATGGTTGGGAACTGTGATCTGGGCATTTTGGTACATGATCTCAGGATACCCGGTCAATGCCTTTAGCCAGATCGGTCAATATAATGAAGAAGTAAAAGCATACAATGCTAAGTTTGAAACGGTACATAAAAATGCAGATGCTGCAACACTTACTCAAATGGGTGAGTCTATTTTCCTAGTACAGTGTGCACCATGTCACGGTACAACTGGTGATGGGCTTTCCGGTAAAGCACATGACTTTACAGGAAGAATGAGCAAAGTACAAGTTCTTGATGTGATCGCTAAAGGTTCAAACCAGTTGGGTTACCCAATGGGTGCAATGCCTCCAATGATGGCACAAGGAGCAGATGCTGAAGCAATTGCAACGTACATTGCCGGTGGAATGAAAGGTGAACAGCCTGCAGCATTTGCAGCATGTGCATCATGTCACGGTGAAGATGGTAAAGGTATGGCTGGTATGGCACCAGATCTTACAGCATTTGATGAAACACTTGTAGGGAATGTAATTAAAAATGGTAAAAAAGGTGCATTGGGTACAATGCCAGCTTTCCATGACAGAATGACTCCTGTACAAATCAAAGCACTTGCGGCTTATATCGCAACATTGAAAGGATAAGAGATGGCAGTAACTGAAAATACTAACAGAGGCGTTTTTACGCTTAGTGGTGTAACAGGTATGCTTATAGCAACTGCACTTTTACTTACTATTGCTTTTGTTTTGACAGCATGGGCTATTAATGTACAACAAGGCAGTGCGAGTAACTTTTACGATCCAGCACCTATCACAGGTAACTTGGATAATGTAAAAGCAAATAGTAAAGATAATACAAATTTTGCATTTCAAGATGCTAAGTAATTCATAAAGGATAAATAATGATTAAAATTATGGATAAAGTATTGGGATTAACTCTGGTTCTTATGGCTGTATATACAGCATGGGCCGTGCTTACACCAAACCACCTTTTTATAGGATAAACAATGTTCAAAGTTCAAGTAAGGTTCGCCTTGCTTGCTTTGTTACTTCCTCTTCTACTGAACGCAACACATATTCTCAAAAATGACCTTTTAAACCCGGAAGCTTCAAAACTGATTGAAGAGATGGGAAATGAGTTAATATCTAAAACAGGTATTAATGGGTATGTTGTTGCGACCAATGAAAACTTCGTGGAGAAGTTCAATTTGGTTGAGTACAGTAAGAAGTATGAAGCTAATGTAAGCAAGCCGTACGTCATGTTGATTTTTGCACCCAATGCAGTGATAACTGCTAAAGCGGAAACAACAGGAAGAGTAGCACTTATCACTTCAAGTAAAGAGTTAGCAAAGCTATATGATAAGGGTGATGTCATGGATGCAACGATCGATGTTGTGGCAGTACAAGATAAAAATACAAAAGAAGATAAATACAATATTGGTATAGTGCAGGGATTTTCAGAATTGGCAGATCAAATTGCTGATTCAAAAAATGTTGAAATGACTACTACGCTTCCCAATGAAACTAAAATAATTATTTCAGTTTTAAGAGTAATCGTGATTATCGGGGCACTATTGATCTTTTGGGTGTTTTTTTTCAGACCAATTTATATGAGGATTAAAAATGGCAAAAAATAAAAATAAAACCTACTGGCCGCATATGATATTGGGTTTCCTTGCTTTGGGTCTCACCTTGAGCTATTGGACTGTGAAAACTGCTTCCTCTGCCCCTGTACAAGAATCAAATGAGTATATGATGAAGTATCAACAGGCAGATATAAATATCAATGAGATATTAAACAGAAAAGCCGCGTTTGATCAGCATTATATTATTGAGATCGTAGGTGTAAAAAAAGCAATGGTTAAATTAGAAAATGCAAAACGGGCAAAAGCAGAAAATTCTGTTGTGTTAATGCAAGGGTTAAATAGTTTTACCTATGTTGTTAAAACAAAAGACGGTACATCAGTTTCAGATGCAAATGTCACTTTTTTACTTACAAGACCTCACTCGGTTAGAGAAGATAAATATGTTGAAAATATTCCATTTACAGATGGTAAATTTCAGATCAGTAATATTGATATCGAAAAAGCAGGTAGATATACTTTACAGTTAAGAGCAAAAATAGGTGAAAATACAGGATATTCACAAATTCCTGCGTATTTAAAACCTTAAGAATTTTGTATAAATGTCGGGGTGAGGGCACCCCGAGCTATGCGTAAATATGCTATACTACTTCCATGATAAGAATTAAAATTCAATGCAAGCGAAGCACTAAATGCTGAGTCGTAACACACTCCACATATACCCGACATCCAGAGCACTCAGAACAATCTCCTCACAACATAAAGAACAAGATGGATTTCTTCCTGCACTTATGCGAATGGATGAGTTTGAACAGCGTGCTATTTTACTGAAAAACAGAATACAGATCGATCCTTTACAACGTATTTTACTCCTTAGAGAAGCTGCAAAATTCGATGACTTTTCTACTTTGAATGTCAATCGTGATTTGGTACGTTTTTTTACCAAAAGTGATGCGATCTTTAAATTTTTTGAAGAGTTGGCAGCAGAAAATGTGAACTTTGTAACATTGACAGAGGCAGATGCTTATGTTGAATTTGAAACACATTTGGCTATATTGGAAGAACTGTTAAATAATTACAAAAAACTTCTTGATGCAAAAGGTTTTACCGATAAAGCTTTCATCCCAAGGTCTTATGCATTAAATGATGGGTTCTTAAGATCTTATGAAAATATTGAGATTCATCTTGAAGGGTATTTAAGTCATTTTGAATTAGAACTTTTAGAAAAAGTTTCCAAAGTAACGAAGCTTGTTATCCACTACTCAACAAGTAAGTTCAATAAAAAAATGCAAGAGCGTTTTGAAGCCTATGATATTAAACTCTCAAACGATAAACACCTCTCTTTTGATTTTTCGAATAAAAAGATCATAGATCAAGAGCCAAATATTGAAACTATCAATGCAAAAGTGTTCTCAGTAGAAGAGAGAGAAGAACAGATTGCATTGGCTTTTGAACAAATTGAAGCCATGGTAAAGTCAGGAATAAAGGCCGAGAACATTGTATTGATCTTGCCGGATGAAAGTTTTAAAGAACACTTTACGCTTTTTGACACACATAACAATTTAAACTTTGCAATGGGATATGATTAC
>JAGGRU010000241.1 GCA_021159425.1 Sulfurovum sp. | reverse complement strand
ACTTGCTGTTCTTGTATTTGTGTAGAAGATGTTGGTTTTTCTTCCAGATCGTAGGTAGGAGCGAAGAGTGAAGTAGACTCTTTTTTAACAAGATTAGGTACGGTTTTTTGTAAACCTTTTCTACTGCTCTTGAGTGCTTTAAATGCTTCTACAGATTCAACTGTTCCGTCTTCACAGGCGAAACCGGCAATGTATCGGACTGTATCGCTTGATGGAGTCTGGGTATCTATGAAGGTACGGGAACAGTTTATGGAGCAGAAGTGACAACGTGTACTCTCATCTGTTTTTGAGGAGTAGGTCATTTGCAGTGCTTCTTTCATTCCGACAAAAGTTGCAAGACCTTTTTGTTTTACCACATCTCTGGCTTCAAGTGCTGCACCGTACGCACCAGCTTCACCGGGGTGGGGATGTACATCAACTCTGGCATTTGGCACTTTATCTTTAATGTAGTCTACCTGTGCTTTGAGTGCTGCCTGGTTGTACTGTGTGCCGCCCTGCAGGACAAAATGGTTCCCAAAAGCTGCAAGATTTGGTGCCTGAACCACATACTGCCAGACATTTTTTGGAAGGACTTTGGAAATACCTGCAAAAAGCTCCTCTTTTGTATACCCCTCTTTTTGAAAGTTGACCCTGTCTGTGTCTAAAAATACCGCACAACCGTAGTTGAACATAGGTGCCTGTTTTGCTTTAAATGCCACGTCTGCAAAACCTTCAACAGCTACACCGAACTGTTTTGCCATACTCTGTAATAGCATACCGTTACCTGCAGAACACTGGTTTGAAAGACGGAAGTTCTTCATCATTCCATTTTCCATAAAAAGTACTTTTATATCTTGTCCCCCAATGTCACAAATAACATTGATACTCTCTCCAAAAGCTTTTTGGGCAGACTTCATGTGGGCAATGGTCTCTATGATGTTTGCATCTGCTTTAAGTGCTCCTCCCAGAACATCTGCTGCATACCCTGTCACACCTAAACCTTTCATATGGGCAATGGTCTCTATGATGTTTGCATCTGCTTTAAGTGCCCCTCCAAGAACATCTGCTGCATAGCCTGTAACACCTAGACCTTTGACATCATAAAAACCATCATTGTTGTGATCTTGAATATTCTGAAGCAGTTCCAAAGTATCTTCTATAGGATTACCTTTTGAGAGTTGATAGACTTTTAAAAGAAGTTCTCCATCTTCTCCGATCAAAACAGCTTTGGATGAAGTTGACCCTCCGTCTATGCCTAAAAAACAGGTGGTTTTTTTTGTAAGTTTTGGAGGTGTAAAAGCTTTGATGGCGTATTGTTCTTTAAACGTTTTTAACTCTTCAGGGCTTGAAACAAGAGGAGCATCGTTGTTTTCATTATGCTTGGTTCCTCCTGTATCTACTAACGTTTTTAGCTGAATGAGTCCGGAAAAAGATTTGTCATGATTGTTTTCACCTTCTCCAAAGATCACCGCACCCAAAGCAGCATAATACTGTGCATTGTCAGGGACAAGAATGAGTTCATTTAGTTTTTCTTTGTCATGCTCTATGCCTCGCTCATCCCAAAGTTCAGCAATACGCATACGCCAGCAGTCCTGTAAAAACGGTAAATAGGTATTGGGTCCGCCAAGAAGCAAGACATTGGGCATGAGCGTATTCCCTCGGGTCAATACGGTGAGGTTTTGCATGACTATAGCATCTGCAAGGGAATTCATAATTTCATCAGAGGGTACAGAAGTTTTGACCAGGTTTACAATATCTGTCTCAGCAAATACACCGCATTTGGCAGCAACATGGTGAAGTTTGTCTGTTTGGAAAGTAAGTTTTTGCAGATCTTCATTCTCCATACCGACTTTCATCGTACACTTCTCTATGGTCGCACCTGTCCCTGAAGCACATTTGTCATTCATGGAAGTCAGTACGGTTTTTTTACCGTCTTTTCCCTCTTTGAAGTGAATGATCTTGGCATCCTGCCCGCCAAGTTCAACCACAGCATTCACATCCGGGTGCATGTGTTCTACTGCAAGTACTACTGCATTCACTTCCTGCACAAAACGTGCGTTGAGTGTAGGTGCAATACGAGAGGCACCGGAACCTGTAATGTACACTTTGTCTATGGCACTGTACTCATCTTGATTGGTTTGTGAAAGTTCCTCAAGTAATCTCAGGAGGGTGTCAGCCTGTTTGGTATCGTGTGGGGTGTAGGCTTTGGCAACAATATGAAAATGGGTATCGCACAGTACGTATTTTACTGTGGTGGAGCCTATATCTATTCCTAATGAGTATGTTTTTTTTATTGTCTGATTCATTTTTCCTCGCGTAGGGTCGGTTCACCGACCACAATATTGGTTTTATATCTATATTTATGCGTATCTTTCAATGGTCGGTAAACCGACCCTACGTAGTTTTTTCTCTGGATTTGAATGCCCAAACAATCCAAATTAACCCAATAATAATAAAGGGTACCGACAACATCTGTCCGGTAGTGAATGGCAGATCCCATTGGTAATCGGCCTGTCTGGTTTTAGTGTATTCAAGTAAAAAACGAACGATGAACATATAGGTCAGGAAGATCCCCGGTAATATTTTTGTAGCAAATACCGGTTTTACTTTTTTGTAAACAGTGACGAGTATGAGCAAGAGTAAAAGATAGGCAAATGCTTCGTAAAGTTGCACAGGGTGGCGTGGTATCATATCTACACGTTCAAAAATGATCGCCCATGGTTTGTCTGTAGGCAGACCTAGTATTTCAGAGTTAAAAAGGTTTCCAAATCTTACAAATGCAGCTGTGAGTGCACCGGGCATTGTGACACGTGACAGTAACCACATGTAAGATTCGTTGTATTTTTTGGAAAAAACATAAAGTGCAGCAAGAACACCCAAAAGACCACCGTGACTTGCCAATCCGCCTTTCCAAACTTTCAGTATTTCAAGAGGATGGGAAAGGTAAAATTCCGGTTCATAGGCAAAACAGTGCATTAAACGGGCACCCACAACAGCACCAAGCATAATATAGATCAGCAGGTTGTCAAGTACTGCTGGGTCTCTGTTCTCACGTTTATAGATCCATTGAAGTATCATGAGACCAAGAAAGAAAGAACCTACAAAAAGAAGCCCGTACCAACGCAGTTGTATTGAACCGAGTTCTAAGATATTTGGATTGACGTTCCAGATGAAGTGTTCCATAGTTTTGTTGCCTTTTTGTAATTATGGGTATTATACTTTAAATTATTTAATGCAGCTTTCTGATTACTTTTATTAAATATAACTCAAAATAATTAATAAAATAATGCTAGAATATACTCATTATTTTAAAAGGAAAATTCATGATAACAACATTTGATATGTTTATGGAAACAGAAGTACCGGAAGATGAACTGATCGTTTCACGTACAGATTTTACAGGAAAGATTACTTATGTAAATGAAACATTTGCAGAGATCTCAGGCTATGAGCCGGAAGAACTCATAGGGCAACCGCACAATATGATCAGACATCCAGATATGCCAAGGTCAGCTTTTGCTGATCTGTGGGCAACAGTAGAGAGAGGAGATGTTTGGGAAGGATATGTAAAAAACCGTCGTAAAGA